>CAYUBC010000509.1:0-828 GCA_964442885.1 uncultured bacterium
GGGCTGCCACAGTGAGTCGATTGCTCCAGAGTCTGGGCTGGGCGACGAGCCCGATGAAGAAGAAGTCTTGTTCGTCATAGAAGCGCAGAAAGGCAACTGCAATGGTAAAAATCGTCAACCCTGTAGCCGGCAATAGGGCCAGGAAGTTTAGCCATACCTGTCGTCTGAATAGCCCCATTCTAACTGATGCCGATACCGTGCTTTGAGCTAGCATTCCCTGAGGCCAGTTCCCCAGACCATAGCCCCCTCGCTACAATGGGAGAATTGAGGATTTTTCAGCAGGGGTCGGCCTATGGTCGCATGCCCCTTAATCCTGAGCCCCTAGCCCTTAAGCCCCTAATTCCCATGCCTCTGCCTGTTGTTGCGGTTATCGGTCGCCCGAATGTGGGCAAATCTACCCTGGTGAACCGCCTGGCCGGGGGCAAAGATGCCATTGTGTACGACGAACCGGGGGTAACCCGCGATCGCACCTACCAACCTGCCTTCTGGCGTGATCGTGACTATCTCGTGGTCGATACCGGCGGCCTCGTCTTTGACGACGACACTGAATTTCTCCCCTACATTCGCGAGCAGGCCCAGATGGCGCTGGCCGAAGCCAGTGCTGCCGTGTTTGTGGTGGATGGCCAGGCTGGCCCTACCGAATCTGACCGAGACATCGCCACCTGGTTGAGGCAGCAACCCGTGCCCGTACTGCTGGCCGTCAATAAATGCGAATCGATAGATCAGGGCCTGGTGCAGGCCGCCCAATTCTGGGAGTTGGGCTTAGGAGAGCCTTACCCGGTGTCTGGCATCCACGGCAACGGCACCGGGGAATTGCTCGATGCCCTG
>CAYUBC010000509.1:838-3316 GCA_964442885.1 uncultured bacterium
CCTGGTTGAGTACCTGCCTGAAACCGTAGATATCGAAGAGCAGGAGGAAATTAAGGTAGCCATTGTCGGTCGCCCTAATGTCGGCAAGTCCAGCCTGCTGAATGCCTTTGTGGGCGAGTCACGGGCCATTGTCAGCCCGATCTCCGGCACCACTCGTGATGCTATTGACACCCAGGTGCAGCATGGCGATCAGATCTATCGCATCATTGACACGGCTGGCATTCGCAAAAAGAAAAGCGTTGAATATGGGCCGGAATTTTTCGGCATCAACCGCGCCTTCAAGGCCATTCGCCGCGCCGATGTGGTGCTGCTGGTGATTGATGCCCTGGACGGCGTCACCGAGCAAGACCAAAAACTGGCGGGCCGCATTGAGGAGGATGGCCGCGCCTGCGTCATTGTGGTTAATAAGTGGGATGCGGTGGAAAAAGACAGCTACACCATTTACGACTTTGACCACCAGATCGCGGCGCGGCTGAATTTTTTAGATTGGGCCAAACGCATCTACGTCAGCGCCAAAACCGGCCAGCGGGTGCCTAAAATTCTGGAGTTAGTCAACCAGGCGGTAGAGCAGCACCGCCGCCGGGTCAGTACCTCCGTGGTCAACGAAGTCCTGGAAGACGCGGTGAAATGGCACACCCCACCCACCACCCGCCAGGGGCGTCAGGGCCGGATTTACTACGGCACCCAGGTCACCGTGCGCCCACCGTCCTTTACCCTGTTCGTTAATGATCCCCAGTTGCTCAAAGACAATTACCGCCGCTATGTAGAGCGGCAGTTTAGGGAAAACCTGGGGTTTGAAGGCACCCCCATCCGCTTTTTCTGGCGGGGTAAGGCGATGCGCGACCTGGAGCGCAACAATCCCAACCGGGCCACCAGGGTGTAGGGCCGCTATGGATTTACTCCGCTCTCTCCCCATTGGCCTGTATCTAGAACAGCCAATCACCTGGCTGCATCGGCTTGATCCCCGCGTGAAAATGGCCTGGCTGATGAGCATTTTGGTGTCGCCCATCCTGGCCAATGCCTACTGGCGGTTTGGCCTGGTCGGGTTATTGTTGGGGCTCACTCTGGCGGCAGGCATTCCCTACCGGGTGTGGCGGCAGCAGTTGGGCTGGTTATTGTTGCTGAGTACCGCGGTCATGGTGCTGACCTTTTTTATGCCCGATGGTCTGGAGGTCAGTCAACCCGCTCGGATGCCCAGCCCAGCCGCCCTCTCAACCTTAGAGAATCCGCCCGAAGTGCTGCCTGAACTGCCCCAACCGACGGGCTATCGCTACGTTGTGTTTGACTGGGGGCCGCTCACCGTTACCCGCCGTTCTGTGGATTTGGGTATTCGCATTGGTACCCTGCTGTTTACGCTGATCTACGGCACCAACCTCTACCTGCTGACCACGGCCCCAGAGGAAATTACCCTGGCCCTGGAATCCATCATGGCTCCCTTGCGGTGGGTAGGGCTGCCAGTGACAGAAATTGCCCTGACCGTGACCCTATCCCTGCGCTTTATTCCCCTGGTGCTGGAAGAAGTGCAGAATCTAGTGCGCTCTGTACAAACCCGCGCCATCAACTGGAAGAAGCTGGGCTTTCGCGGCTCGGCCCAGGTCTGGCTGACGGTAACCGAGCGCCTGCTGGAAAATTTGCTGCTGCGGGCTGAGCAAATTGCAGCAGCCATGGAAGTCCGGGGCTTCACCAGCCCCAATGAGCACCAGGTGCGCTGGTATCAGCTGGTGCTGCGGCGCTGGGATTGGTTTGCACTGGGGCTGCTGGTGGTGTTTTGGTGGGCGCGATTAGTTTGGGGAGGCGAGGGTTGACTCAGCAGCAGCCGTGGTTTGTGCGATCGCTCCCCCTTGCCCAACGCACCGGCACCGACATTTTCCAGGCTCTGTACGGAGCGTTGCTCAGACAGCCCCCTACCCTGGCCACCCTGGCTGTTTTGCTAGAAAGCCCCTACCCATTGCCGACCGGCGCTCTCCCCCAGGCGCACAACCGCTATTCGCTTTGCGCTGGCCCCCCTCGGTTTATTCAGGGGCGACCGCAGGTGTGGACACCGCCGGTTGGGCACATCCTCCCCACCCTGGCCCAGCGTTTGCAGACCGGGCAGGGGCGATCGCTGCTGGGCGATGAGGCTGACATGGCCCAGCGCACCCTGCCCTTTACCGGCGGCTGGCTGGGCTGGCTAGGCTACGACCTGGCCTGGGAAATTGAGCACCTGCCCTACCTCAAGAGCGATCCCCTGCCCTTTCCGGTGGCGCTCTGGTATGAGCCTGACACCTTTGCCGTGCTAGATCATCAGGTCCAGCGGCTATGGTTAGCGGCTGCCTCACCCCATGCCCTGGATAGCCTCGAAAAGCGGCTGACCTGGCCCCCTAACGACGAGGCCTGGATGATGCCTGAGATTGTGGCTCCTGCCCCCCTGACCCTAGGCATGACGGCGGCAGACTACCAGCAGACCGTCCGCCAGGCCCAGCAGCACATTCGAGCGGG
>CAYUBC010000510.1:0-3299 GCA_964442885.1 uncultured bacterium
ATAATGGTCGGCGCACCACTCCCACACATTGCCGTGCATGTCGTACAGACCAAAGGCATTGGGTGGAAACTGCCCCGCCGGGGTCGTTTGCTGGCGAAACACGCCGTGGGGGCCAGGGCCATAGGCACCGCTGTAGATGCGGCCCCCGTAGTCCCAATCGGTGCCTCGGTAGTTGGCCAAATCGGTAGGGATGGTTGGCCCGGTGTGGAAGGGGGTTGTAGTACCCGCCCTACAGGCATACTCCCACTCGGCTTCGCTGGGCAGGCGAAACTCCAGCTTGGTCAGTTCCGTCAGGCGTGCGCAAAAGGCCACCGCATCCCACCACGACAGCGTTTCGACCGGGTGGTTGCCGCCCAGCCGAAAGGTGGCCGGGTTGCGGCCCACTACCGCCTCGTACTGGGTCTGGGTAATAGGGAACTGTCCCAGCCAGAACGGCTCGATGGTTACCTCGTGCTGTGGATATTCATCGCTATAGCCCTCCCCGTCTGGTGAACCCATTAAAAACGTACCCCCAGGAATGTGAACCAGGGTTAGGGTCACATCCTCAGAGAGGGGCACCGTATGGGTTTTGGGCGGGTTGACCAGCCGAATGTTTTGATTAACCTTATCCAACACCTCCACCACCAAAAGCTGCGGCAACACGCCCAGTTGGCGCAGCCCTTCGCCGGCCTGCACCCGCACCAGGCCAATCTCGCCTTCGTCGTTAAAGTAGGCTTGCAACAGGGGCACCAGGTCGCCTGTGGTGTCTACCTCGTCTTTAATGTGCAGCAAGCCTTTGATGGCGGCGGCCCTCACCTCCGCCGCATCGGCCTCGCTGCGGTTGGCCAACACCTCCTTGAGAATTTGCCGCGTCACGGCCCGGTCGGGCTGGATGGCAATCAGCGCATTTAGGGCTTCAATGCGCACCTCCACCGCCTGCTCTGGCGATCTGAGCAGCTTGAGCAAGTCAGGAACGGCTTTTTGGGCCGCGTGGCCCGCATTATGCAGGTTTTGAACCGTTTGGATGAGAATCGAAGCTTCGTCATCCTCCAGCATGTCGATGTAGCGGTTAATGCGCTGGCGGCGTAGGGCGGCTTTTTGGGCGTCTGGGTCAAACTCGGCCCGCTCATTCAGCCCTTCCAAAACCCCGGCTGGTAGCTTTTTACCCTGTTTTTCGCAGCAGTTGCGCAGGGCCAGCAAAAAGCCGCGTATGGCGGGCAAGTCGTCAGGGTTGGCATCAATGTCTTGAAAGAACTGCTGCCAGCGGGTTTCAGAATCCTCCTGCTGGCAGTGTTCGGTCAAATAGAGGGCAGCCAGATACTCAGCAACCGGGTCTAAGATGATTTTTACCGTGGTTTCCCCTTTTGAAATTTGGATTAGCCCCAGGGGCTTTTTCAGGTAGAGTAAGCGGGCTTTGGCTTCTGCGGTAGCAGCGCCATCGGCCAGGGCGTTTAGCACGTCTGGGTAGGGCGCGGCGGTGGGGCGGTAGGTGTTTTTCAGGCATTCCCAGGCCACCCGTTTGGCCGCTTGCTTAATCTCATCGTTATCGCGCCGGATCGAGCGATCAATCGACTCTTCTAGGTTTAATCGGCAAAGATACTCCTGCATCAGTTCAGGAATATCGTCGGGGAGTTGAATATCCTGGTGCTGGTCTGCAAAAATGACTAGGTCAATGTAGAGCGTTACCAGCAGAGCGGTGGCCTCTTGCAGGGTGGCGGCCATCAGTTTAGACAGCCGCCGACAGGTGCGTAGAAAGTCATCGTTGTCTGCAAACAGGTCTTTTTTCCCTTTTTGGGCCAGGTAGGGAGGAATAAAGGTGTACAGCTTTTCGCCCTCAATTTTTTGCGGCTCTAGCCGCTGGTAATGGGGGCGACCCAGGGTTTTCTCGGCTAATCGGGAGGTAATCACCAGCGCATTAATCGGCGTGGCTTCCAGGGCTTTTTGCATTTGGCTGTAGGTAGCCTCGCTCATTTCTGAAACGTGGTCGAGAATAACCAGCACCCGTCGCCGCCGCAGCAGGGCGTCTAGCAGCTCATCGGCGATAAAGGTCTCGTCCGCATTGCGGGGGAGCTGGTCGCGAATGGCCTTGAGCAAGGGGGTGTCGTTGAGTTCTTGCTCAATCAACACCGGCAGCATTTTGTGATGGCAAAGGGCTGGGGGGTTAGCCTCGCCTGCTATTACCAGGCCCAACCCCCAGCGGGCAATTTGGCAGGCAAAGCTGGTTTTGCCAATGCCGCCCTCACCCACAATCAGCAAGGTGGCTGGTGAGCGGCTGAAGAGGGGTTGCAGGTGGCTGGGCGTAAGCGGGTCGATGGGGTCGTCATCCAGCTTAATTTGAATGGGAATGTGAATCTGGCGGTCTTTGACGGTTTGCAGGGCTTTGAACCGATCCGTTGCTGCTGGGAGGTGGTCGGCCACCCAGGCATCCAGCACTCTGGGGTGGTACTTAAGCCACAGCAATAGCCCCAGGGGCACCTCCCAACTGGTGTTGGGAATTTTGAGCTTTCCCGGTAGCCACAACAACAGCCGGGGTTTGACCAGGAGGACGGCCCCGTAGGCAAAGGCCAGGGCGGCAGCGGTGGCAATGCCGTTAGCCAGAACGTTGTTTTCTTCCAGCCAGGCTTCCAGGCCGCCGGGGGCTGGCTGATTGGGTGCCGCGGTGGCCGGGTCTGGGGCCACATCCGCCTGGGCCGTGAGGTTGGAGATGGCGTGGGTCGAAGGCTGGCTAGGTTCAATGGCGGATGCCAGGGCCAAGGGGCCAACCAGAACCAGAGTGCCGCACCAAAAGCTTTGCTTGAGCGCCAGCGCCCAGTTGCGATCGCCCATCAGCCACGCCTTTAAGGAAAAATCTTCCTTAGTTTACAGAATTCAGGTTTAATTTGAGACCAGCCGCATAGTAGTAGGCATGGTGATACACGGCTTTGGGGCTAGGTTGAGACAAATTTGCGAGTTGTAGCCAATCGATACTGGTCTTGCATAGCTAGTCGCCAATCCTGGCCAGCCGCCACGGCCTGCTTAATTCTGGCCGCTGCACAGTCCTGCTGGCGGTAAATTTGCTTGAGTTGGGTCAGGGCATCCTGCTCTGATGCCGCCAGGAGGGGGGCTATTGCCGCTAGAACCTGCTCTGCTCCAGCGGCGATAGTGGGATGGGCAAATCCTTGCAGGGCAGCCTGCTGATGCAGGTCGCGATCAGGTACCCAGGCTCGTCCGGGCAGAGTCTGATCCAAAATCAGCCCCTTCAGTAGGGTAAGCAGGGCACCGTAGAGGGCAAAATCACCGCAGCTATCAAAGGCTTTGAACTCAATTCGGCCTACCTCCGT
>CAYUBC010000511.1:0-3294 GCA_964442885.1 uncultured bacterium
TATGGAATTTGATGTCTGCTTCTACCGTTCACAGCTAGAGTTTGCAGTTAGCCCCAAAGCTCCTGTTTCGGGATAGGTTGGTTGCTTTTGCCAGCCCCTTAACACTGCGTGGCAGCGGACGGGTGCAAATCTTCGGTGCTGAGTTCAAGGTTACTTGCCGCCGCTGCGTTTGGCCGTTAGCGACTCGGTTTGAAATCCTTTGGGGAAGCTGGATGAGGGTGAGTTATCGGTTCGCTGGGTCTCGTTCCAGCCAGCCGCGCATTTTGCCAGGGTTAAGCAAACCGTAGGGATCAACCTCGGCCTTAAAGGCCACCTGCACTGGATCGACCTGCTTCATGCCGCCATCTTCCAAAATGTAGGTGTGGGGGTTAGCAATTAGCGCTCCATTGTCTTCGTGGTAGTGAATGATCTCGTTCAGTCGGGCCTCGGTGGTGTAGCGGACAATTTGCAGCGCGGCTGGGCATACCTGGCCGCCTATGCGCAGGTACTCCAGATGCATCAGCACTTCATCGCCAAAGTGTCGGTAAAAGTGTTCCACCCCTTTCAGGTCGGCATCGTAGGGAAAAAGCGTTTGCAGGTAGGTTAACGATGGGTCGGCGCTGCGGGCGTGGAGGGTGGTGTGATTCCAGGTAAATTCGGCCAGGGGTGCGCCTTTGCCAGCCTCCTGAGCCGATTTTTGGTAGGTGATGGTGCCACCGAACCCGCGCACCAGTTCTCCAAATAAGTCTAGGGATGGTTCGGCAATCATCAGCAGGGCGGCGGCTTTGCCGGCTGGCAGGTAGGGTTGAAGGGCCACAAAGTACCCAGGAATGGGCCAGGCCATAATACTGATCAGCTTTTTAATCAACCCATCCGACTCCCCCAGGGCCTGGCCGAAATGGGCAGCGGTCATAAAGTCGTCGAAGGTGACAATCACCTCAGCCCAGGGGTAGGCTGGCCCCAGGGGAATTTCGAGTTCGGTAATAATGCCATTGGTGCCGTAGGCGTGGTTGACCTTTTGCACGTCATCCCCCAGTAGTTCTAGCACCCGGGGTGTATCTTCCATGGTCACTACCCGCACGGCGTTGAGGTTGCCGCGATCGCGCAATTGCCCATAGGTAATCGAACCAATGCCGCCACTGCCGCCGCCAATGAAGCCCCCAATCGTTGCGGTTCGATAGGTCGAGGGATACATTCTGAGCTCCCACCCCAACTCTCGCGTCACTTTGTCAATGGCGGCCAGCTTAGCGCCGGGTTCTACCCAGGCTATCCCTGGTTCTACCCGCTTGAGGGCATTCATTTTGCTTAAATCCACCACCACACCGCCGGTCAGGGGGATGCACTGGCCGTAGTTGCCGGTGCCTGCTCCCCGCACGGTAACCGCTACCCTGGCTGCCACACAAGCCTGAGCCACCGCCACCACCTCGGCTTCCGTAGTGGGCCGCACCACCAGATTGGCTCGATAATTAGCCAACTGCTCTTGCAGCACCGGGCTGAAGTAGTAGTAGTCCTTAGAGAGCTTCTCGATCAGGTTGGGGTCGCGAATGACTTCCACAGTCCCAAAGGACTGAGCAAGCCCATCCCAATTGATAGCGGCAGCAGCGGACGAGGTGGTCATAGCGTGTTCACAATCGACATCGGCCTATTTAGTGTACGCCGCCGATTCCTGAACCTGTCTGTAGCCAGCCCAGCGAACTAGGGAATCGCAATCACGCCATCGACGGCCTTGCGGCTAAGCCGAGCACCAAGCTGGCTTAACTTACCCTCCAGATCTTCGTAGCCCCGATCCAAATGGTGTAGGCCCTGGATGACGGTGGTGCCCTCGGCGGCTAACCCAGCCAGCACCAGCGCGGCGGAGGCCCGCAGGTCAGTGGCCAGCACGGGCGCTCCCGATAGACGGTGAACCCCCTTGATAACAGCGCAGTTGCCATTGAGGCGAATATCTGCCCCCATGCGATTGAGTTCAGCCACGTGGCGTAGACGGTTTTCAAACACGGTTTCTGTAATCAGGCTACTGCCGTCGCACAGAGCCATCAGAGCCATAAACTGAGCCTGCATATCAGTGGGGAAGCCAGGGAATGGGCCAGTCTGAATATCCACCGGAGCGATTACGTCGCCGGGGATGTAGCGCACCCGCCCAGGGCCATCTTCCACCACCTGTCCGCCGACTTCGTGCAGCTTGGCAATTACTGCTGTCAGGTGTTCAGGAATCACCGGCGATAGGGTAATTTCGGAGCGCGTAATGGCACCGGCCACTAGAAACGTACCGGCTTCGATGCGATCGGGAATGATGCCGTAGTCGGTGCTATGCAAACTGGGCACCCCAGCAATGGTGATGGTATTAGTGCCCGCGCCACGAATCCGGGCTCCCATAGCCCGGCAGAAGTTAGCTAAGTCGGTTACTTCTGGCTCCTGGGCGGCATTTTCAATAATGGTCTCGCCCTCGGCCAGGGTAGCGGCCATCATTAAGGTTTCCGTGGCCCCAACGCTGGGGTAGTCCAGATAAATTTTGGCCCCCCGCAGCCGTCCGCCGCTCCCCGGCACATAGGCATGAACCGTGCCGTGGTCAATGTGAACGTTGGCTCCCATGGCCTGCAACCCGCGCACGTGAAGCTCAACCGGGCGCGCCCCAATGGCACAACCGCCGGGTAAAGGGATACGGGCGACGCCCATCCGGGCCAGTAGCGGCCCAATGATAAAAAAGCTGGCCCGCAGGCGGCTAACCAAATCGTAGGGGGCTTTGGTATGAGCAATAGTGGTGGCGTCAATCTCTAACTCATGGCCCTGGCGAGACAGGGTGACGCCAAGGGCCGTCAACACCTCGCCCATACGCTCAATATCAACCAGGTGCGGGATATTGCGAATACGGCAGGGCTGGGCAGAGAGCAGAGCGCCCGCCATTACTACCAGGGCCGAATTCTTAGCGCCGCTAATAGATACATGACCCGATAGGGAAGCCCCACCAGCAATCTCAAGGACGGCGCTATCGGCCTCTGGAACGGTCAAAGGACTAGATAAACCAAGCGAAGTAACGATAGCGGCATCCTCCATGGCTGATTAACTCCACCATTTCCCAATTTTTCGTCTAGATTCTACCTGAAATCTTTAATTTCGCTATAGTTGCCCAGACTGCATTTTGGGGAATGAAGGCCACATCAGAATAGCCGATTCCTTCAAATAACGAAATATTTTTCAAAACCTTGACGCTTTGGCTTCACTGCGGCATGATGATAAATCGCGGCGTGAATAAGTGCCGTCCGTGCGGAACTGGCGGAATTGGTAGACGCGCTAGGTTCAGGTCCTAGTGTTTGCAAA
>CAYUBC010000512.1:0-3294 GCA_964442885.1 uncultured bacterium
TGAGTGCGACCCGACGAGGCGGGCGACGGGTCTTTCAAGAACGATTTCCGCTCACAACCATGCTCTCCTTCATCCGCCAGGTGGTTGAGCGACATTTCCCCCTCGTCCAGGCTATATTCCTACCTATGGCAGCATGAGTTTTCGATCTACTGAGGCTTCCATAGCAGGCTTTAACGCGATATTCGTTTATGGCTCGGCTGACCAGGGGGCCACGCCCTGGCAGAGGGTGCGATCGCCCTCCGCCACGTTGGGATTATTTTGCAAATATCCCGCCAGCCAGTCGCAACTCCAGGAGACCAACCGGTCGGGGTTGAGAATACTTAAGTCCCAAATAATCAGGGTATTGTCTTCGCTGCCGGTGACGAGGTGGGAGCCGTCGGGAGTGAACTGAAGGCTGGTAATAGGGCCGTCATGGCTGCCAATGGTAGCGATTTCTTCGCCGGTGGCTGTCCACAGGTGGATCGTGTTGTCTTGCCCGGCGGAAGCAAACTGGCGACCATCGGGGCTAAATTGCACAGCCTTAACTTCGCCGCTGTGCTTTTTGTCGAGAAAGCGGGGCTCTGGTTCAGTCAGGGGCCAGAGGCCGACGGTGCGATCGCTGTTGGCAAACACCAGGGTTTGGCTATCGGGGCTAAAGCCGAGGTCGTTGATGCTAATTGAGCCGTCATAGCTATAGACAAGTTCTGCATCGGCCCTACGCCAAATTTTCAGGGTGCCTAATCCGGCTGCCGCTAACAGTTGGCCATCAGGACTAAACTCAACCCCTAAGACGTTGGTGCCTAATTCAACGGTTTGCTGAACCTGCCCATCCCACCCACGGACTTGAATCACCCCATCATCACTACCGGCGGCGATGAGTTGACTATCGGGGCTAACGGCCACCACATTCACCCACTGCCCCTGCCGGGCCAGAACGCCCTTAGTCTCACCGGTTTCTGTCCACACCTGCACCAGCCCCACCTGGGAGGTGTCCGATTCCTGACCAACGGCCACGATCCAGCGGCCATCGGGGCTAACGGCTACATCGTTAATCCAGGCGGCGGTGGCATCCAGGGTTTGCAAAAGCTCCCCCTCCGGCGACCAGAGCTTGAGGGTACCATCTTGACTGCCCGACACCACCTGCTGAGTTTGTGGCTGCACAGCAAGACCATTGATGGCCTGAGTATGACCCCTGAGTTGCTCCAGCCAGGGGTTATCCCACTGCCAGAGGCGCACGGTCAAATCTTCGCCAGCGGAGGCTAGCCAGGTGCTATCGGGGCTAAAGGCCAGGTGTTGCACAGCGGCCTGGTGCCCTGGCAGCGTAGTAACCAGGGTGCCATCCTGTCGCCAAAGCCGGATGACCCGATCCAAACCAGCCGCCGCAATGAACTGACCATTGGGGCTAATGGCTAAACTGGTAAACCCCTCACTGGCCACCGGTTCAAAGGTGGTGAGCAAACTTCCCTCTGGTGATCGCAACATAACGGTGCCATCGGTTCCTGCGGCGGCAATGGTGGTGCCATCAGGGCTAACCCTGGCTTCGTAAATATCGGTGTTGGTCGGCGTGGTTTTAATCAACGCCCCGTCGGCCTGCCAGAAATTGAGGCGACCATCCAGGCCAGCCGATAGCAGCGTGTTGTTCACCGGGTTAAAGCTAACCGACAGCACCATACTTTCATTGCCGGGTAGCACGGCTAGGGCTTTGCCATCCGGCTGCCACAGCCGCACGGTGCCGTCTAAGCTGGCGGAGGCCAGCCGCTGACCATCCGGGCTAAAGCGCACATAGGTAATCCAACCTTGATGGCCGCTCAAGCGTTGCAGCAAATCGCCCGCCTGGTTCCACAGGTAAACGGTGGCATCCTCACCACCTGCCGCCAGGGTTTGCCCATCGGGGCTAAAGCTCACATCCAGCAGCGCCCCGCCCTCTGGCCCTGGCAGGGTGTTGATGGGGGTACCATCGGGCTGCCAAAGTTTGACGGTGCCATCCAAACTGGCGGAGGCCAGGCGCTGGCCATCGGCACTCACATCAACGCCGTAGACATAATCACTATGACCCTCGATGACATTGCGCTGCTGCACCTGGGTGGCAGTCTGGGCCAACGTAGACACCGCTTCTGCCCGCAGCGGGCCTTGAATCCAGCGCGATTTCTGCAGTTGTCGGTTGGCCCGGACTCCCAGCAGCAAAGCCTCAAAGGGCTTATTCAGAGCTAGACTCGCCGTTGTAGCATAGTTTAGAGCCGAGAGTTCTTGACGAATGGCTTCTCGGCGGCGCACTTCGGCCAGTAGCCCCAGCCCTGTCACCACGGCTAACGTGGCTGCCGTTGCCCCTAAAGCCATTTGTTGATTTCGCATAGCTCGCTTTTGTCGCTGGGTTTCGGCCACACGACTGGTGGCCACAAAGTCGCGCTGAAGCTGGGTGAGCGCAGGGGAAAGATTAGACTTTTCGTACAGCCAGGTTTCCACCGCTTCCAGGTTACTGCCCCGCAGCAGAAAGCTGTCATCCCGCTGCTGGCTGTCCCATTCATCCGCCAGCTTCAGCAGTCGAGTGTGCCCTTTGACGTAGTCTAAATCACGATCCAGCGCCAGTCGTAGTTCTTCAAAAGCGCGGTCAAAGGTGGCCTCTCCACAGAAAAATATCCAGTTAATCTCAGCCAGAGCGGGGGGGACGTAGCAACCGCTAATATCCTGACAAACGATGGGCACCAACCGCTTATTGACCGCAACCGCACACTCAACCTCCTTGAGGCATTCATCGGAGATGAGTGAATCCGGACTCATGACAAACAGGAAGTTGTTGGCCGCCAGAATACCCTGGCGAATTTCCTGCCGCCATTCGGTGAGCGGTAGAATGTCGCGCCAGTCGATCCAGTAGGTGCGATCGCACGCCTCCAGATGTTGAGTTAATGCCTCAACAAATTCCTTATCCCGACGCGAGTAGGAAATAAACACATCTAGGTTAGCGCTCGATGCTGTTTCAGCCATAGAAAATGCTAAGCCCTCTTGAATTTCCTGAAACTGAGCCTGAGGTTGGATCGTAATTTTATTTGGGTCTGGGTCTGGGAATGGGAGTTTTTTGATCCCCCCAGGAGGAATCCAGACCAAAGTCCCCCACTTCCACCCATTCGGAGTTCAGCACAGACCACCAATCAGTAGCTAACCCTTGCAGCACAAATTCGTAGGGCAGCCAGCCAAAGCCGCCATCGCCCCAATCCTTCCCGTAGGAGTTTTGAAACAGAAAAGCGCCTTTCTGTCCTTTTACGTCCTTAATGTCGCTGTAGCCGACTACTAAAACTGCATGGCCCGCAAACTGGCCAG
>CAYUBC010000513.1:0-3289 GCA_964442885.1 uncultured bacterium
TACCCGCATGGGCTAAAACGCCTCCTTGAGGGCTTCTCGCAGGGCCAGGGCTTGTTCATCGTCGGTGCTAGCAACAATTACCATAACGGTGGTGGAATCGGGGGTTTCTAAACAGACAAACACTGCCGTAGACTCCTCCGAGCGGCCAGCAACGCTGGTTTCATCGGCTTGGACAGTAGCTAAATCCTGAGATTCTAACGCCTCACCCGCCTGGTCAAGGCAGGCCGCTACATCGGTGTTTGTAGCCCGCCAGGAGTAGTAGATGCCGGGCGGTTCAGCCTGCGCCGCCGTGGCTCCCAGCACCGCAGCCAGGCCCACACTGCCCCACCCTAGTTGCTTCAACGCTGTAGTCATACCAAATCATCCTTACAGAGACCAACCTAGGATGATGATACTCTGTCGTTCTGGGTTCCCTGCCGGATGAAGCGTGGCGTGGCAAGATAGGTGGGTAGGTTATAAAACCAACCCGTGCAGATTACTTTTTTAGGCACTAGCTCTGGCGTTCCGACCCGTAGCCGCAATGTTTCGAGTGTGGCGCTGCGCTTGCCTCAGCGAGCGGAAGTGTGGCTATTCGACTGTGGCGAGGGCACCCAGCACCAATTTTTGCGCAGCGACTTTAAATCGAGCCAAATTCGCCGCATTTTCATTACCCACATGCACGGTGACCACATCTTTGGCCTGATGGGGCTGCTGGCCAGTTGTGGGTTGGCCGGTAACCGCCAGCAGCGGATTGATATCTACGGCCCTAAGCCCTTAAACGATTATTTGCAAGCCTGTCGCCGCTACTCGCAAACCCACTTCTCACTGCCGATTAAAATCCATGCGGTGGAACCGGGTTTGGTGTTTGAGGATGACGAGTTTCGGGTGGTGTGCGACCTGCTAGAGCACCGAGTACCGGCCCATGGCTACCGGGTAGAGGAGCGCGATCGCCCCGGTCGTTTTGATGTGGGGCGGGCCCAGGCTTTGGGCATTCCCTCTGGCCCCATCTACGGCCAGCTCAAGCAGGGCAAACGGGTGAAGCTACCCAATGGTCGCGTTGTCAACGGCGCAGACCTCTGTGGGCCTGACCTGGTGGGGCGTAAGCTGGTGTATTGTACCGATACCATTTACTGCGATCGCGCCGTTAACCTGGCCAGGGGAGCCGATGTGCTCATCCACGAAGCCACCTTTTCCCACCGAGATGCCGAACTGGCCTACCAGCGGCTGCACTCCACGTCTACAATGGCGGCCCAGGTGGCTCTAGCGGCCCAGGTGAAGCAATTGATTATGACCCACTTCAGCCCCCGCTACGCTCCCGGTAACGATATCCAACTATCCGACCTGCTGGCCGAGGCTCAGGCGATTTTCCCAAACACCATCATGGCCCACGACTTTATGGTTCACGATATTTTGCGCCAGGAAGACAGAGCGCTGGTGTCGTCGGCGTCGTAGGGGCCTCTGGGAGAAAGATCAGCCGACCGTTGAACCTGGTCCAGGCGGCGCTGAATGTCGCTCAAGTGGTGTTCATCCTTAACGGCGGCCCGGGGCACCGGGGCGTCGTAATTAGGCCAGGAATACAGGTCGTTACAGGGGCAGGGAAAGGTCATCATCCCCAGGGTAGGAATGGCCACGGGCATAGCGCAGCGGGCGCAGGCGGTGACCTCCCACCCCGGCGACAGCATCATGGCAATGCTCTGGGTTGTCCCTTTGAGGTAGCAGTCCTGGCCGCTGGTCACCATAATTTGATGCCAGCAATTCTCAAAGGATTGGCTATAGCTCCCCTGATAAAATACCGGGGCAGGCAAACACTCACCCCGGTCATCGGCTAGCACCACTGGCTTGCCCAGTTGAAACCAGTGAGCTAAAAAATTCCGCACTTGCTCTTGGGTCGCCATAGTCTCTCTAGTGATAGAACATCAGGGCCAAGCCTGAACTAATCCCAATTCTGGTCAATAGTCCCAACTCCTCAATCCTAGCTGTTCCGGCTAGGGGCGACCGCTGCCCCCAGGTATTCTTTGGGAAGTCTCTAGATTGTCACCTGATCTACCCCGATTGCCACCTGGCGCAAGTTCAGGGCATAGCCAGCCACAACCAGATAGACGCCATCGGCAATGGTGCCAATTTGCCGGGTCAGATAGCCCAGGCGATCGCGAAACAACCGCCCGATGGGATAATCGGGCACTACCCCCCAGCCGGTTTCCTCAGCAACAAGGATAACGGTGCTTGGGGTCTGCATCAGGCTCTCCATCAAGGCCCACACCATTTGCCGCCAGGTCTCTTCGTCCTGGTCGAGCAGATTAGCCAGCCAGGTGCCCAGGGAATCAATCAGCAAACAATCTTGCTCAGTGGCGGCCAGAATAGCCTCTGGTAGAGCGATGGGCACTTCCTGGAGATGCCATGCGGAGGGCCGACGCAGGCGATGCTGCTCAATGCGGGCCTGCCATTCGGCATCCTCTGGGTCAATCGCGGCGGTGGCTATGTAGATCACGGATTTCTGGGTTTGCTTGGCCAGCGCTTCGGCCCATTCGCTCTTGCCAGACCGGGCCGGGCCAGTCACCAGTGCAATCCTTGCCGGTTCCATATCGCTACCTCGCCCTAGTTTGGTAAGATCAAAGGCTTGCAATGCAAACCTCCCAGCCTGTGATTAAGGAGACCCCCCATGGCCCGCATGTACTACGACAGTGACGCCAATCTCGATCTACTCAATGGAAAGACCGTAGCCATTGTTGGCTATGGTTCTCAGGGTCACGCCCACGCCCTCAACCTTAAAGACAGCGGCGTCAACGTCATTGTAGGGCTGTACGAGGGCAGTCGCTCGATTGCCAAGGCGGAGGCGGAAGGGCTGACCGTTAAACCCGTGGCCGATGCGGCTAAACTGGCCGACTGGGTGATGATTTTGCTGCCCGACGAGGTGCAAAAAACCATCTACAAAGACGCCATTGCCCCCAATCTGGAGCCGGGGAACGTGCTGCTGTTTGCCCACGGCTTTAACATCAACTTTGGCCAGGTTGTGCCCCCCACCGATGTGGATGTGGTGATGGTGGCTCCCAAGGGGCCAGGGCATTTGGTGCGGCGCACCTACCAGGAAGGGCAAGGGGTACCCTGCCTGTTCGCCGTTCATCAAGATGCTAGCGGGCAGGCTCGCGATCGGGCCATGGCCTACGCCAAGGGCATTGGCGGTACTCGCGCAGGCATCCTGGAAACCACCTTTCGGGAAGAAACCGAAACCGACCTGTTTGGGGAGCAGGTGGTGCTCTGCGGTGGCCTCAGCGAGTTGATTAAGTCTGGCTTTGAAACCCTGGTGAATGCT
>CAYUBC010000514.1:0-3277 GCA_964442885.1 uncultured bacterium
TCTTCGGGGCGGGCGGTGGTGGTGGCCCCGGCGGCGTTACCGGCAAAGTGGGCATCAATTAAGATAGCGCCCTGCTTTTCGGTAGCGTTACCGGTGTAGAGGTCGCCCAGGGTCTTGAACTGGCTCTTAAAGGCGGCGATTTTCTCATCGGCATCCACCTTCATCACCCCGCCATCAGGCCGGTTGGGTAGGGTAATCAGGCCGCCCTCAATTTGGCTGGGCAGGTCGGGGTTGACCGGGGTATCGGGCTTGAGGGCAATCCAGCGGCCAGTGCCGTTGGGGTTGAACTTGGCGGCGTAGAGCATCCCATCGGCCAGCAGGCGGGAGTTAGCCTTGGCCTTAGGATCGTTTACCGTGCCTGCGCTGATGAACTTGTAGAGGTGACCACCGCGACGATCGCAGCCGGAATACATAGCCAGTTTCTTACCGGCCTCAGCCCGCACACCTACTGCCTCGTGACGGTAGCGGCCCAGCCAACTGTGCTTGGTGCCGTAGTCGTTGGGGTTGGCGGGGTCAACTTCCACCATCCAGCCGTACTTGTTACCGGCCAGGCCAAGGGCGCTACCCGCACCGATTAAACCATCGGTTTCGATATTAAAGGGCTTTTTGGATGGGCTTAAGGAGGTGCCGTCGGCATTTACCCCTTCCGGCACAAAGTCTTGATAGTTTTCGTCGGCGCTGAACATGGTGCCCCAGGGAGTGGTGCCCCCGGCGCAGTTGTGAAAGCTGCCGATGATGCGATCGCCCAAACCATCGATGTAACCAATGCCGCTGGTCTTGCGGAAGACTGCTGCAGCGGGGCCAGTAGTTTTTAGATAGCGGCCATCGGTAAGGCCAGAAATGCCGGTAATGCGGCGATCTGCGTTGCTGTTGGTGCGGTTCCAGGTGCCGTTAGAGGCTTTGCTAACGGAAATAACGCCAATGCCCAGGTCAATCAGCGCTTCTTTGGAAATCTCCTGAATTTGCGCCTTGAGGGGGTCGCCATCGGGCAGGCTAAAGGCATCAATGCCATCTTCACCGGCGGCTTCTACTGCGGCCTTCACGTCATCAAAGGGCAGTTCCTTACCCACAACCGACTGGTAAGTTTCCATCCAGGTGAGAGCGCTGATGTACTCAAAGTTAATGCTCAAAAAGCCCTGTCCAGGAGCGGTTTCAACATAGGAGAGGTAGTCGTTGTTGTAGCCAAAGCGAGAATCTCCAACGGGATCACCCCAGGCCGCAATGACGTTGTAGGCATACCCGTCGGGCAGCACTACGTCATCCTTAACCACAAAAGTCGCGAATTCCGTCGGTTGCTGGGCCGGGGCTACACCCAACGTCATAACGGGCATTGGCACTTTAACGGGTTTGAAGGCCAACCCAGAGCTAGCCGAGGCAGACTGAGCACCCAACCCCAAACTGCTACCAGAGGTCTTTGAAAACGATCCCAGGGCTACGGTGCCAGCGGTAGCACCAAAGAACATTAACAACTGTCTACGATTCAGGCTCATTTAGGTTGAATCCTTGATATCTATTTAGGGCTCCTAGTGGGAACAACTCCTGCCAAAACGTCAACCTCTGGAAGGAGCCGGATCCACAACATCAGAAGAATTATTCACTAAAGGGATGAACAGGCGTTTAAGAGAACGTAATCAACTGACCAAGGCACAGCCTGAAATATCAAAGGATCAAAATTTCTTAAAGCTCTGGTACTCTAAGGCGGAAACACCCACCGATTTGCTCAGCAGAACTCCTCAGGCGATTTCTAGCTCAAACCATACCCCGGTAGGAGGTAGGATGGGCAAAGCTTGCGTGCCCATCAGGCGATCTTCCGATAGGATGGGCAAAGCTTGCGTGTCCATCAGGCGATCTTCTGGTGGGCATGGGCAAGGCCCTTTGCCCATCCTACCGTTGCCCTATGACCCCCAACTACTACACCGGTTGTGCCGTTTGGGCCTACAAGGATTGGGTGGGCGAGTTCTACCCCAAGGGCAGCAAGGCCGTGGATTTTCTGCGGTTGTACGGCGAACGGATGACTGCGGTGGAAGGTAACACCACCTTTTACTCGCTACCGGATGCTAAAACCATTGCCCGCTGGGCCGATACGATGCCGACTGGGTTTCGATTTTGTGCCAAGCTGCCCAGGATTTTCTCTCACCAGGGCAAGTTAGAGCCTTTCGTGGCCGAGGCTCACCAATTCTTGCAAACCCTGGCTCCCCTGGGCGATCGCCTGGGGCCGCTCTTCATCCAGCTACCGCCTACCTACAGCCCAGAGTACCTGGCTGACCTGCAAGCCTTCTTGACCCAGTGGCCCCGGCAGCAGTGCCCCATCGCCGTGGAAGTTCGCCATTTAGACTGGTTTGCCGAACCCCACACCACCCGCCTCAACCACATGCTGACCGACCTGGGCGTGGGCCGCGTGCTGCTGGATACCCGCCCCATCTACGACGGCGTGCATAGGGATGATCCTCAACTGGGCTCGGAACGCAAAAAGCCCAAAGTGCCTCTGCAACCGGTGGTGACTGCCCCGTTTATCATTGTGCGCTACATCAGCCATCCCACCCTGGCCCTCAACCAGCCCTACTTTGCAGACTGGGTGCCCCGGCTCCAGACCTGGCTGACCGCGGGCTACCAGGTTTACTTTTTTGCCCACTGCCCCCAGGAGGTGAAGTCTCCCCTGATGGCTAGAACGGTTTACCATCAGCTTCAGCAGGCTGGAGTCGCCTTATCAGCGTTACCCTGGGATCGGGTTGAACAGCAGCAGCAGGAAACTGAGGCAGCTCAACTGAGTTTGTTTTGAGAGTTCGGGGTCGGGGAACCGTGGCCTTACTTAATCCGAACTAGGACACTACGGCAGAAATAAGTCTGCCGTTCAGGTAACCTGACGCCCTAAGCATTTTTCACTTTGAATTTTGCATTTTGAACTCCGCGTAGCGGTTCTAGCTAAGCTTTCGACGCATTACGGCGGGGCCTAATGCATCCTACACAAGATTCCGGTTGCTGGCGTTCCCATAACTCTGGTTGAGATGGAGGGCGATGGCGCGAGCTGCCCCAACCTGACCCATGCGCTGGCGACCGTTACGGGCAATGTGCTGGAGCCGTTCGGCATCGTGCAGGCAGGCGGCCATGGCTGCTCCCACCTGGTCGGGGGCTAACCCCAAAATAATAGAAGGCCCCAGCAGCCGGGCCTGGGCCTCGGCAAAGGCGTAGGTAAACTGTGGCCCCAGCCCAGGAAACGTAAACACCGGTTTACCCAGGCCCACGGCTTGCTCGGCCCCGGTGCCGGTGGTGGCAATCA
>CAYUBC010000515.1:0-3276 GCA_964442885.1 uncultured bacterium
GTTATGCACCCTACAGTGCTCAACGCTTCGGGTACTTTATTTAGACGCACGTCCCTAATAAGGAATCAGAGGTTTTGCTAAGCTACGCAAGGTTCACACAGCTCTTGAGCCAGCCGATCTTCGTGAACCTTGACCTGGTGAATGGCGTCTACCATAACCGCTTGAACCGATTGCCCAGCCTCATACTGCTGCTGCCAGCGCTGAGCTTCATTACCCTCTCGCAAAATCTTTTTGAGCGGGCTGAGAAAACAGCTAATGCCGTTGTGCTTGGCGATGGGCCAAACCTCGTCGTAGAGTTGTTGGATCCACTCTTTAGCTAAAATAGGACGGCCATCCTGCCAATGGCGCAATTCTGCATCCAGGCTGTGCTTGGCTACGGCCATTTCGTTAGCATCACTGAGCTGAACCAAGTCATGGTTGCGAGTGTCTTTAGGAAAGGCACTTTGAATCAACGGATCCAAATCGGGATTTTGAATGAGTTGAATCAAGCGAGATTCCAGTAGGGCGGTCACGGCTAGCAGCGCAATAGGGTCGCTAATCAGGTCGCAAATGCGAAGTTCTAGCCGGTTCAGGTTGTAGGGACGGCGATCGCCATTGGGGCGCACCGCTGACCAGAGATGCCGCACATTTTGCATGGCCCTAGAGGCCAGTTGGGCCTCCATCCAGCGGATGTGGTGGGCATGGCTTTCAAACAGGGGCACGTAGGCAGGCGTTTTAGGAAACACCTGCCAGCGGCTAGAGTGATAGCCCGTAGCGGATCCGTCCAAAAAAGGAGAAGCGGCAGTGAGCGCCAAGTACAAGGGGGCTTCTACCCGCACCAGCCGACAGGCCCGCATCAGTATTTCGGGATCCGCAATACCTATATTGATATGAATGCTGGCCGTTACCACCGTTGTGCCGTAGGTTGCTTCGATATAGGCGTGGTAAGGGTTACTGGGGTCAGAGCGGTAGAAATGGGCCGTATCTCCCAGGGAAAGCGTGCTGCCTGGCACCAGCGTGTAGTTGCCTAATCCCTGCAGGTATTGGCGCAGTTCATGGCGCGGACGCACCAGCTCACAGAGGAGTTTCTCATACTGGCAGAGGGGCGGCGTGGTGTATTCAACATTGCGGCTGTCCGGTTCGCGCACAAATCCATTCAGATCAGCCACAATGCGGTCAGAGAGGCCCACAACCTCCCCCGTTGGCGTGCCGGTAAACATTTCAACTTCGAACCCTTTAGATAGCAGCACGGCGGCTCCCAGTGAGTGCAGTAGGGGTGGATAGACGCAGGGGGTTGGCTGACCCCAATGCTGTAACTGACGTCATAATGCTGACGTCATACCTAGAAGACATTTCTTGAGAAGACATTTATATAGACGTAGTGTCTATGACTAGTATCGGGCACGGGGCGCGCGAATCCCACTAGGGGCACAGGTCAATTCACGGTTTTGAGAGGAATAGAACGCCCTGCCGCAAAGGCCCGAGCAATAGTATCGCAGCGCTCGTTACCTGGATCGCCAGAATGCCCCCGCACGTAAACCCACTGGAGGGGGCGTTCAAGGGTCTGATTCAGGTCGATGGTTAATTCATCCAAAATTTCCCACAGGTCACGATTGAGGACAGGTTTTTTAGCCGAGTTTACCCAGCCGCGTCGTTTCCACCCCGCTATCCACTGGGTAATGCCTTTCAGAACGTACTCGCTATCGGTGTAAATGGTGACGGGTTCGGTCTGGCCACTGTCGCGGAGCTGGGTAAGGCCAGCGATCGCCGCCTGCATCTCCATGCGGTTATTGGTGGTCTGCCCTGCTCCACCGCCCAGTTCATGCACACCACCGTCGGCCAGGTAAAGAACGGTGCCCCAACCACCAGGGCCAGGGTTTCCGGAACAGGCCCCGTCGGTATAAATTTGCTGAATGATGGGCATAGGGGGTTAAACCTCGTAATCAGTAAAACGGGTCAGAATGGCTCGTCGCAAATTCGGCTTTCATGCCGTGGGGGACGACATTGGCCCTGCCTCTGGGAATAATTGAGGCTAACGGCCCGTCCCTCTTCACAGGATAGCGGCCAGGGTCATCGGCAGGCGGCCCGGTTGAGGGCGTGTCATCCACCCATGTTTGGCCGAACCTATGCTGCTACGAGAACTTGAGGCCTTTGAAGCTTGCTGGCTAGACCTGAAGGATATCTATCCCACCAATCGGCAGGATAACACTCAGATTGCCCAGGCCATGGGGCAACTGGTCGATAGGCGCGAAAAACCCGATAACGTCGAGCGGGCCTTACCTAAACACCTGAAAATTCTGTTTCGACGGCTGGCGATCGCCTATTTCCAGGGCTACTTTTTGCGCCCAACTCGGCAGGCAGCCCCGCCACTGGAGGGAGCTTCATCGGAGCCTGTTCTTGAACCTGGCCCAGAACCGCACCCCGATGTTATCCGACAGCAAGAAATCTCAGACGCGGTAGCTCAGGTTAAAGCGCTAGCTAAACAGGCCCAGCGTCGGCTAGCCCAGGCTTACCCTGGGCCAGTTAGCCACCCTATGCAAGATTTGGATACGCTGGTGATTGACCTGCCGGAGCACTGGTAGCGCAGTGCTTGGGTCGCTAAGGAACGCAGATCTTTTAACATGGCATTTTCTTGTAGATCAGGTATCCTGCCTGACGGTGGACAGCCAGGACAGCTATGCCACGTTATTTAGTTCGCGCTCCTAAGGATAGTGAGAGGGGCGAAGGTAAGGGCTGAAAGTTCAGGCTTCAAGACATTTTCTCAACCTTGCTCCCTCCGCGTCTACACCTTACAGCCACCCTGATTGCAGGGTATCTTAGTGCTATGCCCTACGAACCGCTGCACCATAAGTATCGCCCCCAAACCTTTGCCCAACTGGTTGGGCAGGATGCGATCGCTACCACCCTTGCCAATGCCCTGAATCAGCAGCGCATTGCCCCAGCCTACCTATTTTGCGGGCCACGGGGAACCGGCAAAACCTCCAGCGCTCGGATTCTGGCTAAATCCCTTAACTGCATTCGCCAGGATCACCCCACCCCAGAGCCCTGCGGCATCTGTGAGACCTGCCGATCTATCACCAATGGCTCAGCCCTGGACTTCATTGAAATCGACGCCGCCAGCAACACCGGCGTGGATAACATTCGAGAACTGATCGAACGGGCACAGTTTGCCCCGGTGCAGTGTCGCTACAAGGTTTATGTAATAGATGAGTGCCATATGCTCAGCACGGCGGCATTCAATGCGTTGCTCAAAACCCTGGAGGAACCCCCTAGTAATGTGGTCTTTGTTTTAGCTAC
>CAYUBC010000516.1:0-3274 GCA_964442885.1 uncultured bacterium
CCCAGGTCGTTGCGGCCCAGGTCCACCAGCATGACGTGTTCGGCAATTTCCTTAGGGTCGGCCAGCAGGTCGTCCTCAAAAGCTTTGTCTTCGACCATGGTTTTGCCCCTGGGGCGGGTGCCCGCAATGGGGCGCACAGTGGCGATGCGTGGGGAGTCTGGCCCATCCACCAGCGTTGCTTTCACCATTACCTCTGGACTGGAACCGATGATTTGCCAGTCGTAAAAGTTGAAGTAGGCCATGTAAGGGGAGGGATTGATTTGCCGCAGGGAGCGGTACAGGTCAAAGGGTTCACCCTCGTACTCGGTGGCAAGGCGCTGGGAGATCACCACCTGAAAAATGTCCCCCGCTTGGATGTGGGCCTTAGCCCGCTCTACACTAGCGCAAAACTCTTCAGGGGTGCGGTTGCTGCTGTAGGCAATGGGCTCGGCAGACTGGCTGCCCGGCGGCACCCAGGGTAGGCGTTCCTGCTGGGTGGAAAGCGGAAGGGTGAGCTTATGCACGAGTTGCTGGACGCGATCGCAGGCTTCCTGGTAAGCCTCCTGCAATTTTTGACTAGGATCGCGCAGATCAGCGTAGGCGATCGCCCACACCTTGCGCTGCACCTGGTCAAAAATTAGCAGGCTATCCACCTGCATCCACAGGCCATCGGGCAGGTCGCTTGCCTCAGCCGCGTACACAGGCACGGTAGGCTCAATCCAGCGGATCAGTTCATAGCCCCAAAAGCCGAAGAGCCCACCAATGCCCGGCGGCAAGGTAGGCAGCTTGACAGGATGGTAAGGAGACAGACATTCTGCCAGGATATCGAAGGGATTGCCCTCAAAGTGCCTGACGGTGCCATCGCGATGGGTTTGTTTAGAGGTGTCTCCGCGGCTCTCCACAATCCACAATGGGTCACAGCCCAGGAAACTATAGCGGCCCAGGGTTTCCCCCCCTTCAACGGACTCCAGCAAAAAACTGTAGGGCTGGCCCGCACAGACCTTATACCAGGCCGAAACTGGTGTATCCAGGTCGGCCAGCCATTCTTGATAGACCGGCACAAAGTTGCCCTGGCGGACATAGGTCTGAAACTGGTCAAAGGAGGGAAAAATCATGGGGCTATTCTACTGCGCTGGGATAGCAAAAGGGGCACAGCGTAGCCATGCCCCTAGATACCGAAATGTAGATGATTTAAGCCAACAGAGAGAACAACATACAGTCGGAAAGGTTTAGGCTTTGGCGCAAGAGACCCTAAACTTCGTAGGGTTGCTTGCCGCTAAACTTCACGGTAGCTGGGTCAGGGTTAGCGCCAATGTTGCGGGAAATGGTGCCCACGGCTTCGCGCCCCTCATTGACCTTCTCAGGAAAGACACCATCAGCCGGGTGCAGGTACTGAGTTTCGCCGTTAGGGTAAATGCGGTAGATCTTATAGTCTTCAATCTTGGGCTTGAACTTTGTCCGCAACTGGGTGCCCAGGGCCAAGCACTGCTCTTTACGGGCCAGATAAAGGAGGTTTTCTCCTTCATTCATGATCGCCGCACCGCCAGTGGGCATCTCAAACACCTGCTGCTTGGAGCTCGTCCAGGTAATCGCGTATTTTTCTTCTACTTGGGCTTTAGTCAGAAGGCCGCCGGTGCTGCCTCCGAAAATAGGGGTTTGACCTGTCAGCGTTTCAGTCATGAATTCCTATCTCTCAACCGTTTGTTCGGAATCCTATCATCGCTGGAGTGGGCAGTAATACTGATTGTTGAGGAAGTGTAACAGTTCTTTGTAGTCGAGGTGGGGGAAAGGGTGGGGGGAGCGGGTTATTGAGGTGGGGGGAGTGTAGGCTCTGAGCCAGGGGCTGCGCGGTATTCTGGAGAAGTCGCTGGGAGTGTGGACAGTTGACGATGACCACCGATGTCGCGCTAGCGCCGTTTCCTATGGCTGAAATTCCTCGACTGAGGCGGTGGTTAAGGACGCCCCACGTAGCGGCCTGGTACCCTTACCCGGATGAGCATGTGGAGTGGGCCATAAGTCCGCCGCCGGGGGGAGAGCGAGCGTTGATTACTCTGGCAGGAGAGCCGGTCGGCTATCTGCGTTGGCAAACGGTATCGCGAGAGGTTCTGGATGGTCTGGAGCTTTACGAAATTCCCACTGGGTCGGTTGACGTGGATATCCTTATCGGCGAGCCAGGGTTTGTTGGCCAGGGGATTGGGCCGCAGGCGTTGCAGCTCTTGCTGGCGAAGCTGGGCCAGCGGGGCGATGTGCCCTTGGTTGGTTTGACTACCAGCGTGCGGAATATCTCAGCCCAGCGGGCCTACGCTAAAGCCGGGTTTCAGTTCCTGCGTGAGTACGAGCCGCCCGGCTATGGCAATTGCTATCTGATGGTCTACGATTTTCGCACGCCGGATTAAGCCGGTCATTGGTGGGAATAGACCAGGTTTGAGCCTCTAAAGCTCTAGCTGACGAGCCAGGTTCGCATGGAGAATCCACGGGTTTTGATTGGTAAGCAGCGTCGTTGATGCAGTGGCTAAATCCTGTTGAGCCTGTTCAATCAGTTGTTGAGCCACATCTGGTTGAGAGAACTGGCTGATCGTGCTATCAACAATACTTTGCTGCAGGCTTTGAAAAGCACCTTGTTTCATCCGCAATAGTTCTCCATTGGTGCCAATTCCTGATGCTTTGTAGGCATCCAAGACGCTAAACCGCTGATCACCATCGAAATCAATGGGGTCAGCTACTTGGAGCATAAAAAACATCAAAAACAAATTCGCGCTCCATTGCAATGGAAAGCCAATATGTTCAGAAATAGGAGCCTTGGTTAAATCTACGGGTACGCTAACGCTGTAGGTCAGATCAGTAGCACCTATGAAACAAATTTCGGGATAGACAATATTGCCCTCTGCATCCTTACTGCGGGCTTCTAGGAAATTAAAAGTTCCGGCAAAGCACTGCCCCAAAACTACCACAGCTGCTTCCAGTGCCGGTAGCCCTCTCATCAGTGACAATAAATGATACGGCTGAATATCAGGAGAAGCCGCAATTCCTTTAAGGGCACCGTGTCCGGTGACAACGATGACCAGTTTTTTGACGGGCTTAGCCGCTAATTTAGCGTTTAGTTCGAGAGTTGGGCTAATGGCTATGTCCTCTGGAAAGCCATAGGCCGAAACGAAATTAGATTCGCTCAGTTGATCAATGAAGAGAAGAATATTTTCCTTAGGGAAGTTGCGGTAAAGAAGGCACTTGATGCCAAACAAAATATCACCCAAGAAGCGTTCCTCATCAGAACCGCTTACAAAGGCCCAAACTGTTT
>CAYUBC010000517.1:0-3271 GCA_964442885.1 uncultured bacterium
GGTAATACTGCTGTAGCTCATACTCCCCATCCACCATGCCCCGCCGCAACACGTAGCGATAGTCCGAAGCCTCTGGATACCACTCTAGAAATTCATCAAAGGATAGAGGAGCTTGATTGCTTAAGGCAACCATGACCACGGATTCTCATCTTGGGGGATGATCACGCCATCAAGATCAGTGTCGGCGATCGCGCCCCTACCCTCCTCCCCAGCCGCCAACGCTGAGTCTGAGGCATAATCGCTGCAGGTTATCCAGCAGACCTAACCTTGCCTCGATATCGGGCTCGTGCGGTTGCCTGCCTACCGTTGTTAGTGGTGCTTGAACCGAATTCCCAGAAATAGGTCGTAGAGGAAGCTAAAGAAGTCCTTCATCTTGAACAACCCTAGGGATTGCGGAGAGCCTTTCTGGTCGAGGAGGGGACGCATCACCTCGTAGGTGGGCTTGTACTTGTACCAGGGCACCGAAGGCCAGAGGTGATGCACCAGGTGGTAGTTCTGCCCCATAATCAGCAGGTTCAGAATGGCACCGGGGTAGACGCGAGCATTTTTCCAGCGATCGCGATCCTGGAAGGGGCGATGGGGCAAGTAGTCAAAAAACAGCCCTAGGGCAATGCCCACCACCAGGGCCGGAGAAAACCAGTAGTTGAAGATGTAGCCCAAAAAGTCAAACCGCCAGGCCGCAAACACCAGCAGCCCAACCACCAATCGGCCCAAAAACCACTCCAGTAGCTCCCAGTTACGCCAGAGCCGCCGCTTGAAGAAATAAATTTCGTGGTAGAAGAAGCGAGCCGCAATCAGCCACAGCGGGCCGCCGGTGGAAACAAAGTGGTCAGGGTCGTTCTCCGGGTCGTTGACGTGGGCGTGATGCTGCAAGTGCACCCGCGTAAACACCGGAAACGAGAATCCTAAAATCAACGCGCTGCCATGCCCTAACACGGCGTTGACAGTTCGGTTACGATGGGCGGAATTGTGGGATGCGTCATGAATGACTGTCCCTGCAAGGTGGAGAGACAGCACGTTCATCAAAAACACCAACCAACCAGCCCAGCCCCACACAAAGTAGCCCACCGTAGACAGGGCAATGAGCCCAGCGGAGACTAAAAACATGAGAGTATTAGGGCTAAGTCCACCCTCGGTCTTAAGTAGCTCAGGGGGAACGGTTTTCCGTATCGTCAGGGGCTGAGTTGCCGCCGACATGTTGCATTGCTCCTACACCAGTATTTTCGGTAGTATACGCTACGCCGCTCCAATAATAAAGTTTTGTGACGGCTACTTAGAAATCATACTGTCTTCCGGGGGGCAAAAGGGCAGGTCTGTAGAGCTAAAGCGAGCCCCTAGAATCCAGTTTTCGAGCGCCTGTGGCTCAATCAGTAAACCTGATTCCCATTCGTGATAGTATCCCTGTGCTCTGGATGCTATGTCCAAGGTGAGTCAGCTTAGACCGAGGTTGGGTCGTCGGGGCTGAGGTCGTTGTTTCATCGTTGTTATCTATGTCACCTATGTCGCTGCCAACTAACCGCCGCCGTACCAAAATTGTGGCCACTATTGGCCCTGCTACGCAAGATGCAGCGGTTCTGCGATCGCTGATTGAAGCTGGTGCCACTACCCTGCGCCTCAACTTCTCCCACGGCACCCATGACGATCACCAGCGCAGCATTCGGTTGATTCGGCAAATCTCCTTTGAGCTCAATCAGCCCGTCGGGATTTTGCAGGATTTACAGGGGCCTAAAATTCGCCTGGGCAAGTTTGAGGAGGGCTCGATTCAACTGGCCAAGGGCGACTCCTTCGTCCTCACCAGCGAAATCACTGTAGGCAACCAGCAGCGGGCCTCGGTGACCTACGACAAGCTAGCCCAGGAAGTGCCCGCAGGGTCTACCATCCTGCTGGACGATGGCCGGGTGGAAATGCAGGTTGAGTCCGTTGATCTGGCCACCCAGGAGTTGCACTGCCGGGTGGTGGTGGGCGGCGTGCTGTCTAACAACAAAGGCGTGAATTTTCCTGGGGTCTATCTGTCCATTAAGGCCCTCACCGACAAAGACCGCCATGATCTACTATTTGGCCTGAACCAGGGGGTGGATTGGGTAGCCCTGAGCTTTGTGCGCAACCCCCAGGATGTGCTGGAAATTAAAGAAATCATCGCCAATGCGGGCAAGCAAGTGCCGGTCATCGTCAAGATTGAGAAGCACGAGGCGATCGAGCAAATGGAGGCGATTCTCTCCCTGTCTGACGGCGTGATGGTGGCCCGTGGCGACCTAGGGGTAGAGCTTCCGGCAGAGGAAGTCCCCATCCTGCAAAAGCGGCTGATTCTCACCGCCAATTCCCTGGGCATTCCGGTCATTACCGCTACCCAAATGCTGGATAGCATGGTGGCTAATCCCCGCCCCACCCGTGCTGAAGTCTCCGACATCGCCAATGCGATTCTGGATGGCACCGATGCGGTGATGCTGTCTAACGAAACCGCCGTGGGTAAATTTCCCGTTGAAGCCGTAGCAACCATGGCGCGGGTGGCCGTCCGCACCGAGCAGGAGGGCTTAGCCAACCGCGAGCTGGGCACCGTTGGAGCCTGGTCAATTCCCAATGCCATCAGTCAGGCCGTGAGCCGTATTGCCTCGCAGCTCAACGCCGCCGCGATTATGACCATGACCAAAAGCGGCGCAACAGCCCGTAATGTTTCCAAATATCGCCCTAAAACCCCAATTCTGGCGGTGACGCCCCACGTCCATGTGGCCCGGCAACTGCAGCTAGTCTGGGGCGTGCGGCCCCTGCTAGTGCTTGACTTACCCTCCACCACGCAGACCTTTCAAGCGGCGATGGGCGTTGCTCAGGAGAAGGGCTTTCTGCAGGATGGTGACCTGGTGGTGATGACGGCAGGCACCCTGCAGGGCATATCGGGCTCTACGGATTTGATTAAGGTAGACGTCGTCACCGCGTTACTGGGGCGGGGCGTTGGCATTGGCGAGGCGTCAATTAGTGGACGGGCCAGAATTGCCCACAGCAGCCTCGATGTGAACGATTTCAACGATGGCGAAATTCTTGTAGTGCCGCGCACCAGTGCCGACTTTGTGGATGTGATCCGCCGAGCCAGTGGCATTATTACCGAAGACGACAGCCTCACCGGCCACGCCGCAGTGATTGGCCTACGCCTGGGCGTACCGGTCATCGTTGGTGTTAAAAACGCCACTGAAATCATTCGCGATGGCACCATCCTCAGCCTGGATACCCGCCGTGGGCTAGTGTACTCTGGCGCGTTAGGCCCCCTTAAACCTGAACC
>CAYUBC010000518.1:0-3265 GCA_964442885.1 uncultured bacterium
GTACTCCACCGCTTCCTGGGGACTCATGAAGAAGTCGCGCTCGGTATCTTCAGCGATTTTCTCCAGGAGCTTGCCGGTATTTTTGGCTAGAGCTTCGTTTAGGCGCTGCTTCAGGTAAAGAATCTCCTTAGCCTGAATTTCGATATCAGTGGCCTGGCCCTGGGCTCCGCCTAGGGGCTGGTGGATCATAATGCGGGAATTAGGCAGGCTCATGCGCTTGCCCTTTTCTCCGGCGGCCAGCAAAAATGCCCCCATGCTGGCGGCCAACCCCACGCAAATGGTGCAGACCTGGGGGCGAATGTGGTTCATGGTGTCGAAAATGCCCAGCCCAGCGGTTACCGACCCACCGGGGGAGTTGATGTAGAGGTAGATATCCTTTTCGGGATCCTCAGCTTCCAAAAAGAGCATCTGAGCCACGATCAGGTTGGCTGAGTCAGAGGTAACTTCTTGACCTAAAAAAATAATCCGCTCGCGCAAGAGGCGGGAGTAAATATCAAAGGCGCGCTCACCACGCCCGGATTGCTCAATAACGGTTGGAATCATTGGGATAGGCCACTACTTAGTCTGTCTAAATCTCATTGTAGCTAGTTGTGTTCTTTAGAGCCGAGCTGGTCAGGGGGGATATCCGCCGCAAGCACCCCCGGTACCGTCTGCACCCATTGACGACGCAGGGCCAGCTCCAGCACGGCGGCAGCCCCGGCGAACATCAGTAGGCTTTCGGTGCAGGCAATCAAGAACGGCCACCCCCTCAGGCTAATGGCGGCACCTACATTGACCAGGGCCAACCCCCGCACCAGACTAAAGGCAAAAATCACCCCAGAGCGAAGGTGGGAACTGAGGTCTTGGCGCACAGCATAGCGGTAGGTCAGGCCAAACAGACCGCCGGAAAGGGTGGCAATGCCCACGCTGACCCAAAATGTGGCCCCACTAAACCCTGCCAGGGTTGAGGCCAGGGCCGCTGACCAGCCCAGGGTCTCAGCCCGATGAGCCAGCAGCAGCCCGCCGCCCACCAGGCCAGCGACCAGGCCAGTGAGTGCAGCCGCTTTGAGGGATTCCACGCGGTCTAAATCAGTTTGAGTGGGCCAGGTTTGCACAGATACCTCATCAGTAGCGTGAGACGTGAGCCTTTACCGTATGATAAAAATGGCTGTGTTGTTTAAGCATCAAGTTCGTTTAACTATGGATATTTTGACCTTCGGTTGGGTGGCATTGCTAGTGGTGTTTACCTTTTCGCTGTCAATGGTGGTTTGGGGCCGCAACGGCTTCTAGCGTTATCGGCACTGTGCTATGGAAGCAACCTTAGAAGCTCAAGCCTTTAGCATTTTAGCTATCGTGGCGCTGGTGTTGATGGTAGTCGTAACCGGCGGCGTGGTGTACTTAACAGCAGCGGACTGGCGCGATCGCCGCCGCCGCAAGCGCGACCAGGATACTACCAAGCGTCGAGCCAATCCGAAACGATAGCCCTGGAATCTCTAGCCCAGGCTGATGTAACCAACCACAGCGGCATCAAAATCGCCAAAGGGGTGCTATGCCCTTGGTGCTCCTGGGCTGCTGTGGTTAATCTTCTTCAGCCTCTCTATGCCTTCCCCCCCTCCCGATACGGCCCGCTCCCTTGCCCTCAATACCCTACTTCAGGTGTACGCAGGGGCCTATGCGGATGTGGCCCTGCACCGTAGTTTGGCCCAGGTCAGTCTGCCAGTTCAGGAGCGCGCCCTGGCTACCGAACTGGTCTACGGTGTTGTGCGGCGGCAGCGCACCCTGGATGCGTTAATTACCCACCTTGGCACCCGACCCGCTGCCAAGCAGCCGCCCCTGCTGCGCGTGATTCTTCAGCTAGGGCTCTACCAGTTGCGCTATTTAACCGCCATTCCGGCGGCGGCGGCGGTCAATACCAGCGTAGATTTAGCCAGGGCCAATGGCCTGGGGCAATTGTCTAAGGTCGTTAACGGCGTGCTCAGGCAATACGATCGCCTGGCTACCGCTGGCTCTGATCCACTCCCGTTGCCCGATGATGGGGCTACGGCACTGGGCATTGGCCACAGTTATCCCGACTGGCTGGCGAACCTGTGGCTGCAATCCCTGGACTATGGTGAGGCTGACCAGTTGGCCCAGTGGTTTAACCAGGCACCAACCATAGATTTACGGGTCAACCGTCAGCAAACCACCGTGGAAGCTGTGCAAGCGGCCTTTGACCAGGTCAATCTTCGGGCAGAACGTCTGGACGGGCTGCCGTGGGCGTTGCGCCTTCGTCAGCCACCAGGAATGCTAACGGAGCTACCCGGCTACCACGAAGGCTGGTGGAGCGTGCAGGATGCCAGCGCCCAGCTAGTGAGCCAGGTGCTGGCTCCTCACCCTGGGGAAACGGTGCTGGATGTGTGTGCGGCACCGGGCGGTAAAACCACCCACTTAGCCGAAATGATGGGCGACAGCGGCACGGTGTGGGCCTGTGATCGCACCCCCTCGCGCCTGAAAAAAGTGACCGTGAATAGCGATCGCCTCCGCCTCACCAGCGTGCGTACTCACCTGGGCGACAGTACAGAGCTGGCTCAGTTTCATGGCCTCGCGGATCGCGTGCTGGTAGATGCCCCCTGCTCTGGCCTGGGCACCCTGCATCGCCATGCCGATGCCCGCTGGCGTCAAACCCCAGAGTCGATTCAGACGCTGGTGCCCCTGCAACGGGCCTTGCTGGCCGAAGCCGCCCGCTGCACTCGTCCCGGCGGGGTGCTGGTTTACGCAACTTGCACCCTGCATTCTGCCGAGAATGAGGTCGTCATCCAGGACTTTTTAGCCGGTCAGCCCGCCTGGCAAGTTCAACGCCTTGAGCCAGACCTGAGCCTTGGGGTTCAAGCAGAACCAGAGGGATGGATTAAGGTATGGCCCCATCGCCACCAGATGGATGGATTTTTTATCGCTAAGTTGAGACGGTGCCAGGCTTAATTCGTCCGGGCCACCAGCTTCAGCCTAAAAATCTACCCCGCGTTTGAGGTCAATCCCCTTCTCGGCGTAGTGTTTGTGGTTAAACACTTCAGAGTGGGTGCTGGCCAGTTCAAAGTAGGCGGGGGGATTTTTGCAGCGCCCGGTGATGATGACTTCCGTGCCCTTGGGTTTGCGCAGCAGGGCCTGAACGATGGGTTCCTCTGGCAGCAGTTCCAAATCTACCGTGGGGTTAAGCTCGTCCAGGATGATGGTTTTGTAGAGGCCAGAGGCGATCGCCGTGCGGGCAATTTCCCAGCCGCGCTCGGCCTCAACGTAGTCAATTTCCTGC
>CAYUBC010000519.1:0-3251 GCA_964442885.1 uncultured bacterium
CCTGGCCCTTGGGGTTAGCAGTCTCATTTTTGCCGTGGCCCACTTCATTAAACCCCTGGAGGTTATTCTCAGGACGTTGCCCCAGTTTTTAGGGCTATTGCTCTTGGGCCTGACGCTGGGCTGGGCCAGACGGGTACCCCTGCGGCCAGCGCCCAGAAAAACCAGCCTGGGGCTAGCGGTGGGGCTGCACAGTGGGTTGGTGTGGGGCTATTACCTGGTGAACGTGGGTGGGTTAATTGACCCAACTGAACGGGTGCCCGCCTGGGTGACAGGCTTGGACGGTAACCCGTTGGCGGGTCTCCTAGGCATTGGGTTATTACTTGGCTTGGCGGCTCTGTTTTTTCAGCGATCGCGGGCGGCAGCCCAGGCCTCTTACCAGTGAGCTGCCTGGGCCGCTCGCTCCATGAGCAGGGCCTGGGAACTGCGGATTGCTTCGCCGGGCTGGGGGCGACGCTGGATGTAGGTGCCATCGGGCTGCATGTCCCAGGCCTGGCGGTTGTCCGTCAGCGCCAGATCTAAAATCAGCTTGAGTTCCTCCCGAATAGTTTTGTCCTCAATGGGCACAACGGCTTCCACTCGGCGATCCAGGTTGCGGGGCATCCAGTCGGCACTGCCGAGCAGAAAAATCTCGTTGCCACCATTCTGAAAGTAAAAGATCCGAGAGTGTTCGAGCAGTTGACCGACGATGCTGATGACCTTGATGTTGTCGCTAACCCCTTTGAGCCCTGGTCTCAGGCAGCAAATCCCCCTCACAATTAACTCAATGGTGACTCCTGCCTGAGAGGCCTGGTAAAGGAGGGTGATGATTTCTGGGTCAACCAGGGAGTTCATCTTCGCCACAATGCGACCGCCCCGCCCCTGACTGGCCTGGTGCATTTCGCCATGGATTAGATCGACGAGATGCTGCCGTAAATTGAGGGGGGCCACCAGGAGTTTGCGGTACTGCTGCTGCCGTGAGTAGCCAGTGAGATAGTTAAATAGTTCTGAAATATCGGCCCCCAGGTCGTGTCGGGCGCTGAGCAGCCCTAAATCGGTATAAATGCGGGCGGTTTTGGGGTTGTAGTTGCCCGTACCCAGGTGAAAGTAGCGCCGGATTTGATCGCTCTCGCGACGCACAACCAGCACAATTTTGGTGTGGGTTTTCAGCCCCATTAGGCCATACACAACATGCACCCCCGACTGCTCTAGCTTGCGGGCCCAGTTAATGTTGTTTTCCTCATCAAAGCGGGCCTTAAGCTCTACCAACACCGCCACCTGCTTGCCGTTTTCCGCCGCCGAAATCAGGGCATTGACGATGGGCGAATCGCCAGAGGTGCGATAAAGCGTCATTTTAATGGCCAGGACGTTGGGGTCGTGGGCGGCCTGGGTAATGAACCGCTGCACCGTTGCTGAAAAGGAATGGTAAGGATGGTGAAAGAGCTGATCCTGACGCCGGAGGAGAGAAAATAAATCTTCGGCATCTTCTTGATCGGCGTCAGCGTCGTCCACGCTGGGGCGGCTGAGGCTGTCGATGGCGGGGGGCACCGTGGGCACCCAAGCCGGAGCTTTCAGCCCAGGGATGGGTAGACCCATAAAGGTCATTAAATCTCCTAGCCCCAGCAGCCCGTCAATGTCGTAGACATCCACCTCGGATAGCCCCAGTTCCTGCATCAGCATGGTGCGCACTGGCGCTGGGGTGGTGTGCTCAATTTCCATACGCACGGCTGAACCTCCCAACCGGCGCTTGCGCAGCTCTTGCTCAATGGCAAGCATCAGGTCGTCGGCTTCGTCCTCTTCTACGGCTAAATCGGCATTGCGAGTAATCCGAAACAGCGAGTGATGATGGACGACCATGCCAGGAAACAGGGTATGGAGGTGGTGAGCAATGACCTGCTCAAGGGGCACCCCCAGCCAGCAGCAGGGACGGCGGCGGCGGGTAGACCAGAGCGACTCGGGCAGGGCAATGAAGCGCGGTAACACTCGCGGCACCTTGACCCTGGCAAAATGCGTGATGCGGGTATGGGGGTCTTCTACCACTACCGCCAGGTTAAGGCTAAGGTTAGAAATATACGGGAAGGGGTGACCTGGGTCTACGGCCAGGGGCGTTAAGACCGGGAAAACCTGCTCATCAAAGTAGTGTTGCAGATAATTGCGCTGGCCCTGCGTAAGCTGACCATAGTTCACTAGACGAATGCCCCGTAGCGCCATTTGAGGCTGTAAATTGTGCTTAAAGACCTGATGTTGCTGCATCACCATGGGGCGTAGGGTAGTGCTAATTGCCTGCAGGTGCTCAACCGGGGTGAGGCCATCGGGGGAACGCAAATTAACCTGGGCTTCAATTTGCTGCTTGAGGGCCGCAACCCGTACCATAAAGTATTCGTCCAAGTTGCCGCTAAAAATCGCTAGAAACTTCAGGGCTTCCAGCAACGGCGTGCGCTCATCCATGGCCTCATGGAGCACCCGGCGGTTAAATTCTAGCCAGCTTAACTCCCGGCTAATGTAATAAGCGGGGTCGCTGAAACTCATAGGGTGATAACCCTGAGATTGCTCTAGTGTCGCCATTAGCCTACGGGTCTCCTGAACCAAATACCTCGTCTTCCTGACCTTGCCACCACTCACCCAAGGCCATGAGCGCTTGATGGAGCTCGGCCAACTCCGCCAGGTAAGCGTCGGTCTCTAATTGGTGTCGCTCTTCCTGGAGGCGTTGCAGTCGCCATTGAATCAACAGCCACGGCTTAGACAATCCATCGGTCGATTCAATGAAGTGAGCCCAGTCGTTGCTGTCCATAGGGTGGTTTTGGGAAAAAGTTAACTATCTCAAGAGGCTTACGGCAATGGGGCTAGGGTCAAGCTAACCGTCGTCTGGCTGCATAGAGGGAACGGCAACCCATGGTCGCGTGGCTTGGTCAGACTATCCAGCGATGGTGACGGGCTGTGACTTAATGTTGAGTTAATAATACTAGCGCGACTTTGGCTGTCGGCATACCCGGTATAGGGGGATTGATAGGCAACCATGACTAAACCACCCCCAATCTAAGACCAGTTAGTCGGCTGGCAACTCGATGGGAGTGGTTTCAGATACAGTTCAGGGGTAGTGAGGGCTATGGGCGATGGCGGAAGGCACTCAGCCAATCGCGGAGTTGGTCGGCGGCCACATCCCGGCCACCCAGCCCAAAGGCAATGGCAATGGCCACGGCAATGGCTCCTAGCAGCAACCCAAAGGCCAGATTGACAATGTCGGGGGCTACACCCATCTGCTGGAGGGCCATAGC
>CAYUBC010000520.1:0-3244 GCA_964442885.1 uncultured bacterium
TTAGCGCTAAAGCGCTGACTACAAACCCGAACTCTTAGGGTTGACGCTGCACTAGAACCTAACCATCTTCTTGCTCCTGGCTTCGACCCTACTCCACCTCATTCCCTCAGGCTAAAACCCCATTCAGAAAAATATCCGTCAAACACTCAGCCAGTTCCTTCATGGACTGAGCCGACCCAGCCGTATCGCCCAGGGTTTCCTGGCTAAACCCAGCTACGGTGAACATCCCCAAAAACACCCGGGCTACCATGCGCGGGTTCATGGGGCGATAGACACCGCGATCCATCGCCGTCTGAAAAAAGGCTTCGGCCACGTCGATCATCTTGCCAATGACTTCCGTTTGAATTTGCTCCCGCAGTTCTGGATGAAACTGGGCCTCCATGAAGCACACACGCATCAGCGCCGAGTTGCGTTGCAGGTTCAGCATACGCCGTTGCATTACCTGGCCAATTGCCTTATAGCTGGCCATTTCGCTAAGCTCGGTGAGCAAGTCAGTCAAAATTTCCACCCAGCCCTGGCTGGCCACTGCCACCAGGATCGCTTTCTTGCTCTCAAAATGCCGGAAAAGGGTGCCTTCGGCCACCCCAGCGGCCTGGGCTAAATCGCGGGTGGTGGTGCCGCCGTAGCCCCGCTGGGCAAAGAGCTTGAGGGCGGCCTGCAAAATTTTAGTTTCAGTGTCAGTTTCGGTAGCAGCTTTAAAGAACGGCACCATAGCGGAAGACCTGCTTGTAGCGGGATGATGGGGTAAGCTCTGGAAGCATTGTGCCTTGTTGCTCCCGGTTAGCGACCTGGAATTTTACATAACCTCATAAAACCTGAAATAACTACTCGTTTAAGTGTCAACTAAATCACGAACTTCGCAACAACTTTTTACGTCGTTTAAAGCAGTGATTCCGTCTTGGGAGTGTTGAAAACCTCTATTTCGGTTATTTTCACCTGGGCGGTATCGGGAACCGAATATCCTTTAGACGCAGGTTTTCTATGCTGAAGATAAGCCAGCTAGAGGCCAATTCAAGGGTTGGGGGGTCTGGCTAGAGGCTAGTCAACCCTAGCCGAGGCAAGGCCTACGATGGCGGTTATGCCGTTAGGAATGACAATATCAGGAGGTTAGTATGTCACTGATTAAATGGACACCCTTTGGCGATATTGAGGCCTTACAAAAGGAAATGAACCACCTCTTTGAGCAATTTGTCCCGGCTCGGCGGGAGCAATTGTTTGGGGGTAGCTTTGTACCGGCGGCGGAAGTAAAGGAAACCGATACCACTATTGACTTGAAAGTGGAAGTACCAGGGCTATCGCCGGAGGATATTGATATTCAGGTAGCAGCCGATACTGTATCCATTACTGGCGAGCGCAAGTCAGAATCCACTAGCGAAGAAAATGGCGTCACCCGCAGTGAATTCCACTATGGACGCTTCCAGCGCATTATTCCGCTGCCAGCTCGGGTGCAAAACACGGCGGTTGAAGCGGAATACAAGGATGGCATTGTGACCCTGCATCTACCTAAGGATGAGGAAGAACAAAAGCGGGTTGTGAAGGTGCCCATTCGCTAGATTCTGCCCCATTACAGCTCCTTAAAATTCCTGCCTAATCCGACTGGTTAAAAGTTAGGAGGTGTACAGAACCCGGCGCGGCCTACCGTTGCTGGGTTTTGCTTAAATGGACTGTTTAAACCTCGTCTAGGTTGAAACCCGGAGTTTTTTCTCCTCAGGGTCGAGGCGAGATTTGACCCACAACCAACCGGTCAGCGAGAGCAATGGGGTCGGCATTAATTTGTGCCTGAAAGCGGTCAACCTAGGCGGTTAAATCGGCTTCTTGGTCATAACAGGTGTGGTAAGTGACGCCCTCCCGCAGCCAGCGCCATAGATGTTCCACGGGCATGAAATCCGGACTATAGGTAGGCCCCGATGTCGAGGGCTTGAGCCGCCTCTCGGACAATGTGTGGGCAATGATAGGGAGCCCCATCCCACACTAGCCCCATCCCACACTGGTTTAATGGGCACATCAACCCTACCTTTAGATGGTGCAGCTCATCAATGGGTAAGGGGCGGTTGAGGAGTTTTTCTACCCGGCTTTGCCATTGAACTTCTATCAGTACTCCCCCCATATCTGAAACAATATGCGTAATCATGCTTACTCCACCCTTGGGAACAACTCCTCAATTTACATTACCTGATTAGGAGATAGATTTCGGTTCTTTAAACAACTTCAATTTTTGTTAAAAAGTAGCCCGGGATTTTCTCCTGGCCGGATGCTCAAGACTTGATAGGGTCTGGGTTTGAGGCGTGTTCTTTGCTTCCGAACCCCAAATTCACTTTCTTGAGATGAAAGAATAGTTCACGGTTGCGCCCCAAAAAGTTCGATAGGCTGAAGCTATGTATACTGCCTGGCTCGGAACGCTACGTATCGGGCATTCCATAACTCTCTTAAAGGGCTCAAAACCTATGAATACGTTGTCGAACCCAAGCTTAAAATCTATTAACTGGTTTGGGGTGGTCTTATTCTCTCTAATGTTTTGGTTCAGCAGCAGTCTGCTGATTGATTTTGTCATCATGCCGGGTTTGTTTATCAGCGGTATGATGAGCCAGCCCGATTTTGGCCAGGCTGGTTTTACGCTGTTTTGGCTGTTTAATCGGCTAGAACTGGTCTGCGGAGCCCTGATTCTGACTGGCTTACTGGTTACCCGGCAAACTCGCGATGCCTCCTCGGTGCTGGCTAGCGGCATTCGCAGCCGCTGGGCGGTGGAGCTGGCCACGGCCCTGTTGGTTATTGCCATGGTGCTTACCTACTGGCTGGCTCCGGCAATGGGGGCTCTGGGTCTGTCCCTTGACCCCTTTGCGGCTGCGCCTACTCTGCCAGAGGGTATGAACCAGCTCCACGCCCTCTACTTTGGTCTGGAAGCCCTGAAACTCCTGGGTTGTGTGGGCTTGATCAGACTTTATTTCAAAGACTTGCAAGTAGCAGGAGAGCTATAATAGCGGCGCTACCGGGCGTTGCCTCTGGCGATCGCCCCTTGAACCTCCTAGCGCTGACATGCAACTTTCTCTTAAGGTTTGGCGGCAGGCCGGGGCCGATGCCTCTGGTCGGTTTGAAGCCTACACCGTAGCCAATGCCCATCCTGATATGTCGTTTTTGGAATTGCTGGATGTGCTCAACGAGCAGCTGATCCACAGCGGCTCTGAGCCCATTGAGTTTGACCACGACTGCCGGGAGGGCATCTGCGGCTCCTGCGGCGTGATGATTA
>CAYUBC010000521.1:0-3232 GCA_964442885.1 uncultured bacterium
GATAAGCTAGAGGATGGCTACTTGCACGGTATGCTATCGCTTTACCCGGTCCCTTGCTATGCCCAACACGGCTTCGTCTGAACCCTCGGCCCCGACCTCTAGACGGTTGCGCTTTGCCGAAGCGCCTTTAGCCTGGCTCTATGCCCTATGGAAATTTTGGCGGCCCCACACGGTAATTGGTACTAGCCTCAGCGTGCTGGGTCTGGCGGTCATTGTGCTGGCCGGTATGGACTCGGTGGAGCGTCCTGGTCTGGGGCTGTTGGTAGGGTTGTTGGGGGTGGCTGGCCTGGCCTGTCTGTTAGGCAACCTCTACATCGTTGGCCTTAACCAGCTTGAGGATATTGCCATCGACCGCATCAACAAGCCCCATCTGCCCCTGGCGGCGGGGGAGTTTGCCGTTAGCGATGGCCGCTGGATTGTCAGCCTGGCCGGATTGGCGGCCCTGGGTCTGGCGGCTTTTGGAGGTCCCTGGCTGCTGGCTACCGTGGGCCTGAGTTTGATTATTGGTACCGCCTACTCGTTGCCGCCCCTGCGGCTGAAGCGGTTCCCCTTTTGGGCCTCGTTTTGCATTTTGGCGGTGCGGGGAGCGGTGGTAAATTTGGGTCTGTTTCTGCACTTTAGCGATCGCCTGGGTCAGCCGCTCATCGTGCCGGGGCGGGTCTGGGCGCTGACGGCGTTTATTCTGGTGTTTAGCATTGTTATTGCCCTGTTTAAGGATATTCCCGACATTGAGGGCGATCGACGCTATGGCATTAGCACCCTATCGGTACGGCTGGGGCAACGCGCGGTGTTTAACCTGGCCCGCTGGATTCTGACCTTCTGCTACCTGGGCATGGTGCTGGTGGCTCCCTGGTTGACCGGTGTTAATCGTACTTTTTTAATCCTTTCCCACGGGCTGGTGTTGGCTGGGTTCTGGTGGATGAGCCTGCGGGTAGCGCCGATGCAGTCCAGGGAAATTAAGACCCACACCCTGTCTTACCCCAATTTCTACCAGTTCATCTGGAAGCTGTTTTTTCTGCAATACCTAATGTTTCCCCTGGCCTGCTGGCTGGCCTAGGAATGAGGAGTGTAACCTGTGACCCTTTACGACTGCATTATTGTTGGGGCTGGCCCGGCGGGGGCCACAGCGGCCTACCATCTCAGCAAGACCGGCCACTCGGTGCTGCTGCTGGAGGCAGCCCAGTTGCCTCGCTACAAGCCCTGTGGCGGCGGCGTGTCGCCCCAGGTGGCCGACTGGTTTGACTTTGACTTTTCCCCGGCCATTTCCGTTAAGGTGCGGAAGGTGCGCTACACCCTGAACCTGGAGGAGCCCATTGAGGTGGAGTTGCCTGCGGATCGGGCGCTGTGGATGGTGCGGCGGGATGTGTTTGACCACTTCATTGTGCAGCAGGCCCAGCGGCAGGGTGCTACCCTGTGGGATGGCACCAAGGCTAAGGCGGTGGAAAATCTGGGCGAAAGCTGGCAGGTAGACACCAGTCAGGGCCCGGTGGCCGGTCGGTTTCTAATTGCAGCGGACGGGGCACGGGGCACGATGGCCAAACGGCTGGGGTTTACCCAGCGTAAGTACCAACTGGCAGCTGCCCTGGAAGCAGAACCGCGTCTGGCGGTTCCCGAGAATCCGGTGGTTCACTTTGAGCTGGGTCTGCTCAGGCAGGGCTACCTGTGGAACTTCCCCAAGGCCGATGGCTACTCCATTGGCGGCGGCGTATTTCGTTCCGGCAGCCAGCGCAAGCAGGATTTGCGGCCCCCCGTGGCCGACTACGCCGCCGAGTTTGAGGTCAACGCCGCCGCCGTGCAGCACTTCGGCCACCCCATTTTGATTTGGGATGGGCCGCAGGTGCTCCATACCCACCGGGCGGTGTTGGCGGGGGAGGCAGCCTGCGTTGTGGATCCTTTTACGGCGGAGGGCATTCGCCCTTCCATATTTAGTGGGTTGAAGGCCGCAGAGGCCATACACCACGCCCTGGCTGGGGATGAACAAGCCCTGGCCCGCTACACCGAGGTCATGAACACCGAGTGGGGCGAAGACATGCGCTGGGCCAGACGACTGGCTCGCCTAGTCTACCAAACGCCGGGGTTGGCCTACCGGGTGGGGGTAAAGCGCCCCTCCAGCACCGCCACGATGGTAAAGGTGTTCTGTGGCGAGGTGCGCTATGCCGAGGTAGCCCAGCGGGCCATTCGTCGCCTGAGTGGGGGAGTGTTGGGGTAAGGGGAAAAGCCGGAGGTCAGGGTGAAGGTGTGCTGTGACGAGGTGCGCTATGAGGTGCTATGTAGAACGATCGCTTTGAGTCGGTTGTGGCCGCTGCCGACTGCATCCTGTAGGGTCGCACTGGGCGGGGGGCTATTCAATGGGGGCTTCTAGCTTTTTAGCCCGTTTGGGCAGCAGGCAAGACAGAGCCAGGCAGAGCAAACATAACCCCAGGGCAATCAATAGCGTATCTTTCATGGCATCCACGGCGGCGTTTTGCAAAATGTTGTTCAGGGCGGGCTGAATGCTGTCTGGCAAACTGTCGAAAATAGCCCGTCGTTCGCTGCGGCGCAGGGTTTGAATGGCCACCTGCAACTCCCTAATCGCCCTTAGCCTCACCTCTGGTGAAACAGACTGCCCCAGTTCAGCAATAATGCCATCCACAATTCTCAGGGAGGCCAGCCCTACCAACACTGTGCCTAATATCCCGCGCCCCAGGGAAGCTCCCAGGTTTTGAAAGGGGCGGTATACTCCCCTGGCTTCGGCTTTTTCGTCGTCGTGGGTATCGTCAAAGGTGAGGGAGGTAATGTAAGTGGCAAAAAGGCCGGTGCCTGCCCCCATGACAATTAGCGCAGGCATGAGCGATAGGATCGTAAGGCTGGGCGTAATCGCCATAAACAGCATAAAAATGCCAATTGCTTTGATCGCCAAACCCACCTGAAGCAGCAAGCGATGGGGCATTTGGGGGCGGCGCCTAGCCAGGCGGATCAACACCGCCAGTTGAGTAATGGTAAAGGGCATGACGGAGATCGCCGTTTGCAGTGGGTTCAGCCCTACCACCGCCGGGATGAACTGAAACAGGTTGAACTGGATGCCCACATTCAGCACGGTGTGCAGAGTGCCAATAGTAAGGCCAAGGGTATAAAGGCGGCGGCTAAACACCCCCACGCGCAGCAGTGAGGTCTGTCTGGCCCGCTGGCGCTGGCGCTCCCAGAAGGCTAGCAGGCCCAAACAAATCATGCCGCTGGCAATCAGCACTGGCAC
>CAYUBC010000522.1:0-3227 GCA_964442885.1 uncultured bacterium
AATGGCGTTGTTGACCAGATGGGTCTTGGGGTCGTACAGCCGCTCCAGAATCATCTTGTCGATCAGGGTGTCGCGTCCCTCCACCACCAGCTTGGCTTCCTTGCCGCAGCGCAGGGAAATGTCTCGCACGGCTCGCGGTAGGCGGTCGGCGGTTTGGCCAAAGGGCACCATGCGCGCCTTATTCAGCCCCTCCTGAAGCTGGGTGGTGACCTGGCGAAACTGGCGGGCAATTTGATCGGTGGAATCAATGGTGAACTCAATGTCCGAGGAGGCTTCCCGTACTCGGACAATCAGCTCAATCATTTCCTGGGAGAGGGTATGAAAGCCCGTGAAGCGATCCATCTCCAGGGCGTCAAAGGTGGCCCCGGTAGCGTGGCTGCCGCTGTAGCTGGTCACCTGCCCCAGCGCAAAGGACTGGCGATTGGCCATGAGGGAACTTTCCAGCAGGGAGCGCTCGTAGAGGTCGCGCATCCGTTGGCCCACATCGTTAAGCTGTTGTACCTGGTGCAGCAGGTTATCCAAAAACTGCCGCAGGCGTTCCTGGTCTTGCTCTAAGGAATTGCGGTTAACAACAAGTTCACCCACCAGGTTGCTGAGGTTATCCAGATGGCTTACCGATACCCGCATGGTTTGATCAGCCATGGTGCCAGAGCGTCGGGGTAGACGTTGGCTGGCGGTAATGCCGCTGCGACGCACCCCCATCCCTGGCCCCGACCCGCCCAGTTGGTCGGCTTCTTCCAGAAGTTTTTCTAAATCGCCAAACCCATCATCATCAGAGAGGTCTACGTCTGCCAGGGGCACGGGTTGCTCGGCTGGCTGGCTAATGTCCCTGGCTTCAGGTACCACCGGGGTGGCGTTAGCGGCCTCAAAGGGTAAGCCATCCGATTGAACTGGCTCAGCCCAGTCAGCTTGAACTGGCTCAGCCCAGTCGGTAGGCTGCCCGTTAACAGTGGCAGCAGCATCCTCTAAGAGGGCATCAAGATCCCCAAAGGCGTCCCAGGGCTCATCGGCGGGCGGCATTGCGGACTCAGGCTCTGCGTCAAAGGGCGTTTCGACAAACAGGGCTGGCTCTGAGGCAACGGGTTGACTGTCATCGTGCTGGCTACCGCCATGCTGGCTACCGTCATACTGACTATCGCCGTACTGACTATCGTCATATTCATTATTGTCATTTAGCCAATCCAACCCATCCAGGTTCAGCTCTCCAAAGGGGTCATCAAGGGTGACACCAGGGGTATTTTCAGGCTCAGAGGTAACCGCCAGGGGGGTGTCAAGGGCAACAGGACTGATGGCCATCGCCTCAAAGGGATCGCTGGCAGCGTCGGCGTTGAAGGGGTCGTCCAGGTCGGTGGTTAGCAGCGGGTCATGATCGGGACTAGCGGACAGGGTGAGTCCCGGATCATGGGCCGGTTCATCGGCAGATACCACCGGGTCTGGTGTGAAGAATTCGTCCACCCGCGTCGGAGTGGAGATAGCGGTGGATGGCGTGATATCAAAGAAGTCTCCAAAATCCTCAGAGCTAGAGGAGTCAGGGCCAGAAGAGTCAGGGCCAGAAGAGTCAGGGCCAGAGGAGTCAAGGCTAGATAGGTCAAGGAGGCCAGTGGAATCGAGGCTAGATAGGTCGAGGCCAAAGGAATCAGGGCCAGAGGGATCAAGGCTAGATAGGTCGAGGCCAGATAGATCAGGAGTAGCGGCCTCAGTCAGGGAGAACCGCTCCGCTTCATCGGCCTGATCACCCCCATCAACGGTAGGAATAACAAGCTCGTCACTGGCCCCATCGCTGGTGATATCGTCGGCCAAGGCTCGGCCAAATAGACTGGCCATGTCGTCATCCAGGCTGTCACTGGCATTGTCGGGATTCGCAAAGGCTGCGTCATCGCTGGGGTCAGTCTGAAATAAATCCGCAAACTCGCTATCTGGGTCATCGGCAGCTAGCCCACCTGCCATGCCATCGGCCTGGCCCAGGTCGTGGATGTCGTCCTCCTCCCAGAGAGCCTCTAGACCCAGGCCTTCCCCCTCAAAGAGATCCGCCAGGCTGTTAAGTTCCTCAGCGCCTACCTGCGGGCCAATACCTGGATGGTGCTTAGGGGTAGACGCAGAGGGGGCGGCAGCAACGCTGTCTAGGTCTCCTATATCTCCAAGCTCAGGTTCCATGACTGCGGAGAGCGGCTCAGGTTGCTCAGCATCGCCTGCGGCCATAAGCTGGTCTAGCCAATTGTCCGTGTCTGCCAGATCGGCGTCTGTATCTGTCAGATCGGCGTCCGTGTCTGCCAGATCGGCGGCAGCGGTTACGTCGGCCACCGCCAGTAGGTCGGTGAGATCAGCCTCGATGGATCCCTCCTCCAGAGCCTCATTGAGCAGGGCTTCTAGGGCCAGATCGGCCTCGGCGGGGGCTGGCGGCAGTAGGGCCAGCAGCGACGATGAGGCATGAATTTGGCTGGCATGACCCGCCAGCACGAGTTCCTGCGCCTGCTTCAGGTCTCGAATCACAACTGCGGCCAGGGTGCGATAGGTCTCCTGGGGGTTGCCCACTACCTGGCCGACGTTTTGGGCCAGGCTACACCACTGAGCTAGCTCAAATTGCTCACCCAAGCTGTAGAGGCGCTGGCAAATCTGGCTGAGCTGGTAACGGGAAGCGGCTCCATCAGGCTGCTTAAAGGTTGTCAACATCTCCCGCAGCAGTTCGGGCACATCACTGCGGAAGACCAGATGCAGAGCGCTGGTTTCGGGATAGCGGGTGGCCTCCAGACCTGGGCGGGTGGCCAGGGTAAGCGGCACTGCCGGAGCCGGAGAGACTGCCGCTGGAGCTGCGGCCACCAGGGTTTGCAGGTGGGTTTCGGCCTGGCTAAAGACCGGCTCCAGGGTGGTCATGATAGCCTGCGCCTGGTCATCGGTAAGGCCAAAGGGACTCTGCAACTGTTCCAGTTGCTCCTGAAGACCGTCCGCAATTTGCAGCAGCAGCGATTCCAGATCCCGATCAGGACGAACTGGGAAGTCCTTCATCAGTTTGAAGAAATCTTCCATGCGGTGGGAGGTGCGCTGGATACTCTGAAGCCCTAGCATGGCGGCCCCTCCCTTGACCGAGTGAGCCGCCCGAAAGACCTCATTAATCATCTCAGAGTCATCCATGGTGGCCTGCAAATTAAGGAGGCCTTGCTCGATGGTATTGAGGTGATCCTTGGCTTCCTCAATGAAGTACCCCAAGATTCGCTTTTGATCTTCAGGCA
>CAYUBC010000523.1:0-3221 GCA_964442885.1 uncultured bacterium
GGGGCATTTCCGCCGTTCCAGCCGAGGTTTCACGCACCTGGCAAAGTACCGGAATCTCATACTGATACCGCTGGAACCACTCGTCGCGAGTCGTAATGTCGCGCACCTCTAGCTCAAAGTGGAGGTGACTGGCGGCCTCCAGCTTTTCTGCCAACCCTTCACAGAGGTGACAGCCCGGTTTGCTATAGAGAATAAGTTTCATCATGTTGAACTCTACTCTGTCAAACCCATTTGCCCACGATAGCCTGTGATCAATCGGCTACCATCCTTGAAAATGTGAACTTCCATTTGATCGCTGGCCCAGTTAAGGCGGTCATGAAAGGTGGGGTTGAACACATGCACTCGCTGGTTGCGTGAAGACACCAGGGAGTCTGGCGTATGCACCGCCAGAGATTCGACGTAGGGGCCATCCACCAGAATATCCAGCTCATCCAGTAGGGCCTGAGCGCCAGGTGGGGCATCGGCTCTTTGCAGTTCCTCTAGGGTGAACCCGGTAAAGGACATCACATTTAACCCCTGGGCCTTGGCTTGCTGGGCGAGTTGGGCCAGGGCGGGAGCCTGCCAAAACGGTTCTCCACCGGAGAAGGTAACCCCTTCGTTGCGAGGATTAGCCAGAATTTGACTCAGCAGATGCTCAATACTCACAACCTGGTTCTCTTCAAACGGCCAGGAGGCCGGATTGAAACAGCCTGGACAGGCCCGCAAACAGCCCTGCACCCAAATTACCGCACGGCATCCGGGGCCATTCACTTCGGATTCATTGACATATCCCATGATGTTGAGATGGCCCGGTGGCATGTCCCTTAGCTCTGAACCAGGATCCTTCTGAGGGCTCAGCATAATCTTTGCTCCATACAGCGGGTAGTTGAACGTTTTCTAACCTATTTTTGGCTTTGAACAGACGTAATTACTCTGCTAGCGATCGCCACTCTGCTACCAGCCCGGGTGCAACGTTGAGGGTGATGTTGAGTTGATGGAGGCCAGGAATTTCTAAGCGTAGTGGCACGGCTGGGTCTAATTCCATCAGAATCGGTTGTAGCTCATACTGAGCCACGTTTGGTTCTGGATTAGCCGCATCTGTAAAGATCTGCTGGGAGGCATCGTTGGCCGTCCAGGTTTTGCCAAGCGAATTGATAAGTTGGAGCGGACGAGTGTGATCTATATCTGCAACGCCAGGAAAACTAATAAGGCGTAAATATAGGTTCGTGGTGCTGTCTGGGCGAACTCGCTTAAAGGCAATCACCTGCCAACTGTTACCCTGCTGGTCTTGCACCGTTTGGCGAGACTGGTATACCCTCTGTCCGGGCGCTTCTTCTAGTTGACGAATCGCCGCTTGAGCGGGATGCACCATAGCCCCTACTGTCAGCGCCAGCACAAGCATTCCAGGAATAAGCACAAACCTGACCAACGGGCACAGTAAGAGCATTGCCATCATGGAAGACCACCGTTGAAAGTATGGATAAGTTCTAGATTGAAAGGCTTGCTTCCCATCATAGAGACTGATCTTTAATGGATGCCTGGGAATTGAAGCGAATATCCGGCCCAATTAAATCTGAGAGCTTTTCGACCCCGTAAAGCAGCATGGCAATGCGTTCTAGCCCCAGCCCCCAGGCGACGGTAGACTTGTTGCCACAGCCCAGAGGTTGCAGCATTTCCTGGCGAAATAGGCCAGAATTACCGACTTCCAGGTAGCGATCGCTGGGCGGGTGGTAGGCGAACACCTCCAGGGATGGCTCGGTGTAGGGGTTATAGGTGGGCTTGAATTTCAAATCCTTAAAGCCCAGGCGCTCATAGAAATAGGTGAGGTAGCCCATCAGCGTTCGCACACTGAGCAGTTCACCCACCACAACACCCTCAATTTGGTGAAACTCTGCCAGGTGAGTGCGGTCTACCGTTTCGTTGCGGAACACGCGATCGATGGAAAAGTACTTGCCGACCTGGCCTTGCAGTTGGTACAGACGGCGAGCGGTAGAGGTGGTGGTATGGGCACGAAGGATAGCCCGACTGGCCTCGGCTTCTGTCCATTGCCCGCCGTAGTTGGCTTCATGCACCCGCTTAACATCCTCGATTAGGGTGTTGTCCTCTGGCAATGGCAGGGTTTGGGGATTGGCCAGATAAAACGTATCCTGCACCTCGCGGGCCGGGTGATCTTGCGGCGTAAACAGGGCATCGAAGTTCCAAAACGCCGACTCCACAATGTAGCCGGACATTTCGTCAAAGCCCATGTTGAGGAAAATATCCCGCACATGCTGAATGCACTGGCTGAGGATGGTAGGCCGTCCGTAGGGAACATCGGGGACATCAGCCTGGATGTCGTAGGGCTTAAGGATAATTTTCTGCCACTGGCCAGACAAAATCAGGTCGCTGGTGAGGGCCGTCACCACGTCAGTCATTTCCAGGGTTTGCAGGGCTGGCAGGATGGTGAGGCTGTAGTCTGACTCTACCCGGCGGGTCACATAGCCTTGCTGTTGCAGCCAGTCCATTGACGCCGCTGGCAGTTCCTCCCCCGGCTGGCTCCTGGCAATGGCCGCCAGGGCCAACTGCCGCTGTTGATAGGCCACCAGCACAGCGGATTTCAGCACGACGACCCTGCCCTCATTGTCACCATCGGCCATGTCTACGGCCTGTTCGCGGCGGAGGGCACCGTAGTTGAGGCTAAAGGCGGGGCCTAGCTCGGCTTGCAGTTGGGCGCGATCGGTAACCCCCTGCAACAACCGCTCAGCCAGGGCAAATCCGGGCAGTTGGCCCCTGAGTTCCTCACCCTTGGCGGTTAATACCCAGGACTGTTGGCGATGTTCCTGCCACTGGACGTATCCCTCCAGGGCACCGCTGAGCAAAAAGCCGTTGATGAAGTTGATGTCAAAGCCGTGGTGGGTACAGAGCGATCGCAGGCTCTCTACCCGATGGTGCTGCTGGAGCAACTCAACAAACTGCCGCTGCTTACCGGTGAGTTGAAGCAAATCGAGCATAGGACGGCTCCGAGGGAATCCTTCTTAAGGGTACCAGGGGCAATGACTCCTGAGCGCCAGTCTGCTCTCCTGCGTTTGCGCTTAAATCAGCCATCGACTCAGCGATTTACAATGGGGTTATTCAATCGCCAGGTGTGGATTAATTTTCTGGGATTGCTGCCAGGCACCCTGGTCACAGTTTTTGCCATTGCCATTGCGTTTCTGCGGTTCTATGACGAACAAGACTTCCAATTCCTCGGACTCGTCGCCCAG
>CAYUBC010000524.1:0-3196 GCA_964442885.1 uncultured bacterium
GGGCAGTTCGTCCAGCACCTGGCTCTTGGTACGCCGCAGAATAAAGGGCTGAATCAGCTTCTTGAGGCGACTGCGGGCCTGTTTATCCTGGTGACGTTCGATGGCATTGGCAAACCGCTGGTTGAACTGCTCTTGGGAGCCCAATAGCCCCGGGTTGATGAACCGAAACAGGTTCCACAGCTCTCCCAGGTGGTTTTCGATGGGCGTGCCGGTGGTCAGGAGCTTGAAGCCTCCCTGGAGTTTCATGGCGGCCTTAGAGCGCTTGGTGGCAGAGTTTTTAATGGCTTGGGCTTCATCCAGCACGATGGTTTGCCACTGCACTTGGGCCAGCATGTCTGCCACATCGTCCTGCTGCAGGAGGCCGTAGCTACAAATCAGCAGGTCAAAGGGTTGGAGGTCGTTGAGCTGCTTCTGGCGATCGCCGCTACCCAACTGAATTGGGTTGAGGGTAGGGGCAAACGTTTCGGCTTCGCTCAGCCAGTTCATGCAGACCGAGGTGGGCGCGATGATCAGCGTTGGCCCCGCCGGGGCGCGGGTAAGAATGACGGCCAGGGCTTGCAGGGTTTTGCCCAGGCCCATGTCGTCCGCCAGGCAAGCCCCTACACCCCAGCGGGCTAAGCGGGCCAGCCAGTTGAATCCGTCCACCTGGTAGTCTCGCAGTGTGGCCTGGAGGGTAGACGGCAGTTCGGGCTGCAACGCCTGGCTCTCTTTGAGGCGTTGGATGTGCGCTTGCCAGTGTTTGTCGGTTTTGAGCTGACCAACATCGTCGATCCAATCCTCCATGGCCAGGGCCGCCAGGGGGTGGAAGCGGCGGCTCTGGCCTGATTTCTCAGAGAAGGATTGGAGGTCACCCAGCCGCTTGCGAAATTCCTCGGTCAGCGCCAGGAACTGCCCATCAGCTAATTTCACAAAGCGCCCAGGGGAAGCCTCCAGCAACTCCATCAGCCGCTGCATATCCAGAACCTCGTCGTCGCTTAGCTGGAGTTCGCCGCTGGCGGCAAACCAGTCTCGCTGGCGCTGAATATTTACCTTGAAATTGCTCAGGCTAACCCGATGGGCGATGCGCATTTTTTCGCCCTCTGGCCATTCCACCACCGCCTGATCTGCCAGGTCTTGTAGCTCCAGCAACAGCTCCAGACAGTCTTCCGGGTCGCCGATCAGCCATTCGCCGGCCTCAGCGTCCAGGCGTTGTAGCGTTGGGCAGGCTTTTTCCACCGCCCTGGCTAGCTTTTTCTCCTCCTTGAGGTTGCGGTGGGTTTGCAGGCGTTTGCCCTCAATTTCGGCAATCACCATTTCGCCGCCGGTACCAGGGCGGTAGTAGGGGCCATCTTCCCCAAAGGGACGAGTCAGCAGAGAAACCTTGAGCCCTTCCCCCGCCGGCAATAGATGCAAATGGGGTTGAGCCTGGGCCTCGACCTCCTCCGCATCGGCCACGCCGCCGCCAATGTCAGAATGCACCGTCACTAGCCCTGACACAGCGTTAATCGCCGCCAGGACTTGATCCTTCGCACTTTCCGGCACTTCTAGAGCGTTCTTCTCCCCCAGTACCTCAGCAATCCGATGGTGGTTAGCCGTGAACTCGATCACCTTTAAGCGGGTCGGGGTTTCTTTAACCAGGGCAACGGATTTTTTATCCTCTATTTTGGGACTTAGGGAAATGGCTAACTTCCCGGCCTTTGTTTGGCGGATCACCAGCGCTGGTTCTCCTTTCACTACCTCAATCGGGATCGTGGGGGCATCTTCCCAGAACACCAGGGGGTGCCCCACCAGTGCCACCAGCGCCTGATCCTGATATTTGTAGCCATCGTGGCTGTAGGCGCTGTAGTCGGGGGTCAAGTAGGCGCAAATCTGTCGATCCTGGGGAGTCAGGTAAGCAAAGGTTTCGATCTCATACTTAAGCCGCCGCAGGGCAATCGTCCGGCCTCGGCTCCAGCCGCCTTTAACACTGAGCTTTTGCTCCTTAGGCTGCAACATCCATCGATGAGGCGAGGAAACGGTCAAAAACCAGGCCAACCGCTGTTGATTGACCCCTGATGCCGCCGTGGGCTGCTCTGCCGGGTTGGGGTTCAGGCCCATTAGTGCCGTTAGCGACAACTCCCAGGCTTCCTTGGGGGTAATGATGCCCGCCAACGGCTGAATGCCGGTTTTTTCTCGTAGGGATGCCGCCTCCTGCCCCTCAGGGCTTTTAGGCTCAAGGCGAGCCAGTAACTCCGCCATTTCCAGAGCAAACCAGTCGTACCCGGCGGCGGTGGCATCGGCGTAGAAGTCTTTGGCACCCTGAGGCAACCGCTTGCGGGCATTGTCGATATCGACCCAGTAGAGGCTCAGCATATCGATCAGTGCCTCAAAGCTAGTGGCATTTTCTAGCGTGCTGACTGGGGTGCTGGTCAGGTAGCGTTTGGCCGCAGTCTGGCCCTGGAGTACCTGGGCTACTGTCTCCAGACAACTGTAGATGACGTGCATCCAGTGCCGGTATTTTTGCTCTGCAATCACATGGGCGTGGCTTTCGGCCTCTTTTAAGCTGGCCAGGGAAGATTCCTTAATTAGTGCCAGCACCAGAAACATACCAGGCACGGTGTCAAAATAAACCTTGCGCTTGCCGGTCGCTTTTTTGAGCAGCTTCACGGCCAGAGTCCCAGCTTCTATGGCCTGGGCATAGTTTCCTTGCAGGCAGTTCTGCCAGCAATGCAATAGTAGTGCTGTGTCAGGATCCTGCTCAGCCAAATCCTTGATCGCCGTGCGGGCTTCCTGCAACCGCCCTCGGATGAGCAATTGCTGAATCCAAATATTCCGCAGCCGTTCGGAGGCGGTGTTGGGGTTAGAACATTCCTCCTGCAGCAGGGCAAAGGGCTCATCGACGGGTGTAACCGCCATCATGGCGTTGAGGCAGAGGTTGCCCAGGGCAGCCTCGTAAAGGTCAGGATCCTGTTTGAGGGTAAGAAACCAGTCTCGGTCAAAGGGATTATTGCAAATCCGCTCAAACACCTGCGTCATCGAGAGACGGGTAGGCGCGTAGAGATTGTTGTAATAGATATCAAACTGCGCTTCGATATAGTCCCAATCACGCCGATACAGGCCAATGCGGACTTCTCGCAGAAATTGCTCTTCACTCTGAAACAGGCGCAGGGCTTTGTTCCATTCAGCGGTACGCACCGGCAGCACTTCGTGAACAGCTTCTACCATGGGCTCAAAGGTG
>CAYUBC010000525.1:0-3188 GCA_964442885.1 uncultured bacterium
AGCTGGAGTTCCTGGGTTTCAAAGGTGACAATATTGCGGAAGGAGCCATCGGGGGCCACCACGTAAATGGTGCCGTTGTAAAACGTCCAGGTATTTTTGCTCACATCCCAGTTGGCCGACTCGGCGCTCACTACCTGGTTTAGCCCTTCCTGGGAAAAATCCAGAATGGTCAGCCCATGCATGGTGGTGCCATCAAAGCGGCGGGCATAGAACTGGCGCTTTAGTTCCTGGGCCTCTGGGTCATCTGCGGCGGGCTGAAATTCTTGATAGAAAATATTGCGCTCCTGAAAAGGGGGGCGCTCGGAGTTAAGCGCCTGCTCCAGGGTAATGGCGGCCCGGTAGTTGGCGGCGGGGGTAATCAGTTCGTTGAAGACAAAGGTTAGCCCCGTCACCAGCAGACTCAGCACCACGGCTGGGGCAATAATCCGCCGAATGCTCACCCCCACCCCCTGGAGAGCGGTTAGCTCGCTGTCGCTGGAGAGGCGGCTGTAGGTCATCATCGTGGCCAGCAGGGTAGACATGGGGAAGGCCAGCACAATGAATTCCGGCAGCTTCAGCAAAAAAATCTGAGCCGCCAGGGTAATGGATAGGCCCGACTCGGTAATCCGTCGAATCAGCTCAAACAGCGCCCCAATGGAAATGCCAATAGACGAAAATGCCCCCACCCCAAACAAAAACGGCAGCGCCAGTTCCTTGGCAATGTAACGATCCATAATGGCGATCTGGGGCAGCCAGGACGGTTGCCGCCAGCGAGAAAACTGGGGGGTGGAAGAGGCCGTGGTCATGGGAGGTATGGGTGAGGTAAGGGGCTGTGGTCTTACAGCGCTGGGCAGGGAACCAGGAGCGAGAAGCTCTATGAGAGAACTCTATATGGAGAAATCTTTACCCAGGTAATGCTCTCGCACCAGGGGGTTTCCGGACAGATCCTCAGCATTGCCAGAGGCGAGAATTTTTCCTTCGCTCATAATATAAGCGCGATCAATAATTTTCAGGGTTTCGCGGACGTTGTGGTCGGTAATCAAAATGCCCATGTCGCGATCGCGCAACTTAGCCACAATGTCTTGAATCTCCGCCACAGCGATGGGGTCTACCCCGGCAAAGGGTTCATCTAAAAACAGAAACTTTGGCCCCTCTGAGCCAGAGGCCAGGGAGCGGGCCAGCTCAGTGCGCCGCCGCTCACCGCCAGATACCTGAATTCCCAGGGTATGGGCCACTTTTTCCAGGCGAAATTCCTTGAGTAAGTCCCGCAGGCGATCGTCATACTCCTCTGCGGGCACCCGGGTTTGCTGCATCACCAGCCGGATGTTGTCCGCCACCGACAGATTTCGGAAAATACTGGGTTCCTGGGCTAAATAACCAATGCCCAGCCGGGCTCGCTGGTGCATGGGCAGGTCAGTAATATCAATTTGGTCGAGACAGACCTTGCCACTATCCGGGCGCTCTAGCCCAGTAGCCATATAAAAGGTTGTGGTTTTACCGGCTCCATTCGGCCCCAGCAGGCCAACAATTTCACCCTGGGCCACCGACAGACTGACTCGGTTGACCACCTGACGTTTCCCGTAGGTTTTTTGAACGTTGTCAAGAACGATTTTCAAGGGAGCGCCTGAGCCAGTAAAGGGTGCAAAACTAGCAAAAATTGTATCAAGAAGACAGCCACCACCCAGACAACCTAGTCACCTGTAGACGTCGAAGGCTCAACAGGGCTAACATCTAGCAGCACGGGCGGGCTGGGGCGGGCAGCAGGGGCAGCGGCGTCTGGAGCCGTGGAGGACTCGGACTCTGGCAGCAGATACACAGCTTCTACCTGCTCACTGGGGTTCGGCATGGCCACAAATCGGCCCTCGTCAATCAGATAGGTCACGACTTCGGCTTGTAGGGTGCTACCTTCCTGGTCAATCAGCACGTTGCCGCTGAGCACAATGCGGCGCTCGTTGCTATAGTAGTCGGCCTGGGCTGAGGTGGCCCGAATTCGCTGGGCCGGGTAGTCAATTTGCACGTTGCCACGGGCGGTAATGACGCCGGTGTTGGTGTTGGCTTCCTGGATATCAGAGCGGAGGGTAATGGTATCGCGCAGCTGAGCCTGAGCCGCAGGCGTAGCCGTTGGCAGGGGGCGACCTCCTACCCCCAGGGCCAGGCTTCCAGCGAGCGCTACTATCCACCCAAGTTTTTTGGCAACAACCGTCATAGCCACCCTTACCCATGTATCCATTGCAACCGCTTTCGTAGCCCAGTTTTAGGCCCAGCGAGCGGGTACTCCGACCGCCCCAATTCTAACCCAGGAACTCAACGCCAACCGCGCTATTAAGAGATGCTCCAGCCCTGGGGTGCTGAACTGGCGTTCCCTAGTCCACCGTCAGCAAAAACTGCCCCTGGCCAGTGCTGTCATAGGCGTTGACGACTACGGTATAACGGCCATCACGGGGTAGCGTGAGGGCCAGTTCAGAATTGGTTGTATTCCGGTTGGCATCGTCATTTTCGCCGATGATGGTTTGGGCCTCGTCCAGCAGCAGCAGGTAGGTATCGAACTCAGGGCTGGATAAGGTGATGAAAACACTCTGTCCGGCCCGGCCCTGGAAGGTAAATTCCTGGAAATAGGAGCCATCGCCCAGGGTGCTATCGCCAGGGCCAAGCTGACCCTGCTGCCGGAGAACGTTGCCCTGACTGCCACTACTCGGCGCTGGGGTGGGGCGAGCTCTCGCCCCACTGGTCTGATCGATGACCCGTAGCTGATAGCGCCCCGTTTCGCCCTGGGCAAAGGCATTGGCAAACACCAGGTAGGAGCCCGTGTAGGGCAGTTGTAGGGACAGGCGAGCATTCAGATTGCCGCCACCATCGTCGTCCTGGGCGTAGAGGTCATCGCGATCAGGGGCGACTACGATCAGGTAAGAGTCTAGTTCGCCGCTGACCATTTCAATAGTGACGACCTGCCCCGCCTGCCCTTCAAAGATGTAGGGGTTGTAGTAGCTGCCGTCGGGCAGAATGTTGCTGTTGTCGTTGAGCTGCCCCTGCACAGCGGGGCCATTGATGGCAATGGTGGTGGGTTCACGGTCACTGCGACCAGTGGCCGCTGTGGTGCTGGCTTGACCAGAGCGCACCGCCGCTAAAAAGGTCTGCACGGCATCAGTCGGAATGGCAAAGCCAATGCCCACGCCACCGCCATCGCGCCCGGTGGTAAAAATCGACGTGTT
>CAYUBC010000526.1:0-3185 GCA_964442885.1 uncultured bacterium
ATGTGCCTAATTGCCTGGATGCCGCTACCCTTTAGCACCAGACCCATTAGCTGTTATAAAGAAGGACTCCATGAAGCACTATTTCGAGTGGTTAGGATTGTTTGCCGTATCCGGCTGTCTGGCGTTGATGATTAACAGTGCCGCCGTTGCCCACCAGCAGGGCAGCGTTCAGGGTGGCCATGCCGTGTTAACCACAGAAGTCAGCGCGGCAATGTGTTCCGTGGCAGACCGGCTCAATCCGCGCCGGTAGCAACGGCCCATGTAACGGCCCCAGGCTACCCTGGCAGGGGCTGGCAGACGTTAACAATTGCCGATTTAGAGACATTAGCCCAGCATTCATCGTTAGTATGAGGAATGTCCTCCATTAATAGAGCACCTATGTCTACTGCTGCTCCCCCCATTGCGTCCCCCATCATGGACGACACCAAGCATGGCCTGCCCGTCACTATCATCACTGGCTTCTTGGGCAGCGGCAAAACGACCCTTCTTAACCACATTTTGGCCAACCAAGAGGGTTTGAAGACCGCTGTGCTGGTCAACGAGTTCGGGGAAATTGGCATTGATAACGACCTGCTGGTTACCACCGACAACGGCGACGACACAATGGTGGAACTCAGCAACGGCTGCATTTGCTGCACCATCAACAACGACCTGATGGAAGCGGTCTACAAGGTATTGGAGCGGCAAGACAAAATTGACTACCTGGTGGTAGAAACCACGGGCCTGGCCGACCCCCTGCCGATTGCCCTGACCTTTCTGGGCACCGAGCTGCGCGACATGACTCGGCTCGACTCCATTGTTACCCTGGTCGATGCCGAGAACTACAGTGTGGACTTGTTCAACAGCCAGGCCGCTTACAACCAAATTGCCTACGGCGACATCATTTTGCTCAACAAGACTGACCTGGTGGATGAGGCCGATCTGGATTTGTTGGAAGTCAAAATCCGCGACATTAAGGACGGAGCCCGAATTCTGCGGACGACCCGTTCTCAGGTGCCCCTGCCGCTCATTCTTAGCGTGGGCCTGTTTGAGTCAGATCAGTACTTTCAGCCCACCGAGGATAAAACCGGGCATGACCATGACCATCATGGGCATGATCATCACGGGCACGACCATCACGGGCATGACCATCACGGGCACGACCATCACGGGCACGACCACCAGGCCCACGACCACGGTCATGACCAGCACGATCACGCGAATTGCGATCATGATCACGGCCACTGTGAGCATGACCATGAAGGCCACGACCACCACGACCATGGCCACGACCAGCACGACCACGGGCATCCTCACTACCATTCCGACCACCTGGCCATTGATGGGTTTACCTCCCTCTCCTTTGCCAGCGATCGCCCCTTTGCCATTCGTAAGTTCCAGCACTTTTTAGACAACCAGCTACCAGCGGAAGTGTTCCGGGCCAAGGGCATTCTCTGGTTTGATGAAAGCCCCAAGCGCCACATTTTTCACCTCAGCGGCAAGCGCTTCTCGCTGGATGACGACGCCTGGAAAGGCGCACCCAAAAACCAACTGGTGCTAATTGGCCAAAACCTCGACCACAACACCCTGCGAGAGCAGTTAAATAGCTGCCTGTGTATGCCTACGGCTAATTCTGACAAGGGATTTGGTCATTAAGGCAATGGGTATTAAGTGGATTGTGCCAGTGCTGGCCCTGGGTTGGGGAACTGTGGCCTGCGTGGTGCCCGTGGAAGAGCCCTCCACACCCAATGGCGGCGAAGCGCCTACCGTTGACCCAGCCCTGCTGCTGTCGTCGCTATCTACCGAAGCGCTGCAACAGCGAGAGGCAGAGCTGCAAATTTATATTCAGGCAGACCTGGATTTGGCGGGGCTGGGCAAAATCTCTGGGGTGGGCAAGCCAATTTCCCCAGAGCTAACCCAGTTTCGGCAGGATTGGGCGGCGGTAGACCCGGAGGTTGCCCCCTTCCTGGGCTACTGGGTGCGTGACTGGAACCTGTATCCCCACGACTTTATGTGGATTTTTCCCTCCACGGTGCCGGGGCAGGTGTGTTTGGTGCGCTACCGGCAAACGGAAACCGAAACCGTGCCCTTTGAGGTGATCATCACGCCGCCGGAGTTTTCTGTGGCCCTGGTTAAGGATGGGCAACTGCTGGGGCCAGACACGCAAACGGCGCGATCGCTGATTCGCCCCACCCCGGCCTCGGCCTATGTGCCCTACGCCATAGAGTTTTTGGGCACCGTAGAAGCCAACGGCAACCTGCTGCTCTACGCCGCCCAACAACCGCCCACCTTCGACCCCACCTGGGACGCTGAGTTGCAGCAAAAGCTGGATGCCTTCCAGTGCCAGGATGCAAACAGGGGATAAGAGCCGGGGCACTGAACCGCTGGCTGAAACAGCTCCCGGCCCCATGCATGGCCCTAATAGCGGCTTGACGGCTTTGATTTCGTCCCATTGCTGCGCTTGAATCAATTATTGTCAAGCTAGCTGGCGACAAGCGATCGTGTATCCAGGAGCGCTCTCTGGAATAACGCTATGCTGAAACTAGCAAAAGGCATTTCTCAGTGGGTTCCTTCCATGCACACCGTCACCTTGACCATTCCTGAGGAAACCCTACAGGCCCTCCAAACTACTCCCGATCAGCTGAGTCAGGAAATGTTAATGGTTGTCGCTGTTAAGCTCTACGAGCTGGGTCGATTATCCTCCGGTGCTGCGGCAAACCTGGTCGGCATTCCCAGAACCGTGTTTCTGAGCAAATTAGGCGACTACAGCGTGGATACCTTTCGCTTGTCCGAAGCTGAACTAGCTGAGGATTTTGCAAATGCCTGAATTTTCATTTGTCACCCACCACCCGCGCTGAGGTGCTGAAGTTAGCGCACGAGTGAGCATGAGAAATAGCCTGGTCTACACTGCTGATTTACCGTCATCCATCTATCGATGACTCTCAACTGACTTGCTGTTTCAGCAAATATCTGGTGCCAGACTTACTAGCACGGCCACCCGGCACCAGATACCCAACCTCCCTACGCCATTAGTAGGTGTTTGGTTAGTACTCGGATGACCTCTCCAGGGCGCACACCAAACAGCGCAATAAACGCCGCCGCCCCGTCTGCCTCCAGGGAAATGGGCCGACTCCAATCGTTAGGCTCGGCGTAGCCCATTACGTGCAGAATGCGGATGGTGCGCTCCACCGCTGGGGCCGGGCCAA
>CAYUBC010000527.1:0-2549 GCA_964442885.1 uncultured bacterium
CCCTGGGAGAAGGGGTTGGGGGATGTAGCTTGCTTCCCGGAGGGTGGGAAAAGCCCGAACAGCAAGGGGGCCAAGACTTATGCGTACACCGTAGCCTCCAGGGAGGGGCAGGGCTGGGTTTGAATTTTGAATTGAGGATTTGGGATCCAACCCCTAACGCCTAATCTCTGACACCTGGTATCTGGCGCAGCCCTTAATATAGATTGATAGCCATCGTTGTTGATCATAAACCTGAAGCTATGGCAGCACAGCGTTTCTTTTCAGGTACCCCGTGGGAAGCCACAGTGGGCTACTGCCGCGCCCTGCGGGTGGGGTCGCAAATTTTTGTGTCGGGCACGGCACCAAGCGATGGCCAGGGTGGTACCTATGCCCCTGGGGATGCCTACGCCCAAACCAAGCGCTGCTTTGAAATTATTGAAAACGCCCTGGCCGAGCTGGGGGCCAGCCTCAGCGATGTGGTGAGAACCCGCATGTATGTGACCGACATGGGCCACTGGGAGGCGATCGCCAAGGCCCACTACGAGCTATTCGCCGACCATCCCCCCGCCAGCACTATGGTGGAAGTTGCCGGATTGATCAACCCTGACATGGTGATTGAAATTGAGGTAGACGCCTATTGTGAACCGGCCCCGCCTCCCACCCCTGTTGCCATCGCACGCCGCACAGTGCTGGGGCGACCAATCGATCCCCTGCCCAGGGCCTACACGGCGGACAGTCCCTCAGAATTAGACGAAGGCTGTTTGGATTGACCGCCGTACCGAACAGATTCAGGCTCGGCCCCTCAACCTCCACCCCTTAGCTCTCCGAGGGCCAATCAAACCCCCGGCTTTGCAGCCGTCGTCGCTGGCGTTGGCGGGCCAGTTTTTGCAGGTCGATGTTGCGATCGGTTTCATCCACAATTTCGCCGGTCAGCACTTCTAGCACATCCTCCAGGGTGATGACGCCCGACACGCCGCCGTACTCATCCACCACGACGGCCAGGTGTTCGCGGGAGGTTTGGAATTCTTGCAGCAGCTTATCGGCCCGCTCGGTTTCGGAGACAAAGCGCACCGGGCGCGCCACCTCTCGCACGGGCAAATGACCCTGCCCCTGAATCAGAGCGGCCAGCAACTCGTTCTTAAACACCAGGCCCAGAATGTGGTCAATGTCGGTGGCGCTGACCAGGATGCGGCTGTGCTGGGAGTTCAAAATCTTGGCCTGGGCTTCCGTAATAGTCATATCGCCAGGAATATGGGTGAGGGCCACCCGTGGAGTCATAACATCGACTGATTTCACGTCATTAAGGCGAAAAACACGGCGAATCATTTCGGCCTCATCGGCTTCGATAATGCCTTCCTGGTGGCCAATGGTGGCCATTAGCTTAATTTCGGCTTCGTTGGTGCTGGGCCGGTTGCCCTGGCCCACAAAGGGGGCGGTGATTTTTTCTAACAGCAGCACAATCGGGGTAAACAGCCAGGTCAGCCCCTGCACCGGCCCCGCTACCGCCAGGGCAATGGGAATGGCGTAACGTTCTCCCAAAATTTTCGGAAAGATTTCCCCAAACAAGATCACCAGTAACGTCAGTAACCCGGTGAATGCCCCCAGGAGAGCATCATTGAGCAGACTGGCGGCGATCCCCCCAATCAGCACGCTGCCCATGATATTGAACAGGTTGTTGAGAATCACAATGGTGGCAATGGGCCGGTTGATTCTTTGGCGCACGGCCAAAAGCTTGATGGCAGCAGGCTTTTTAGATTCGGCTAGTTGCTGAGCTTTAAGCAAGGGCACCGACAGCAGGGCGGCTTCGCTACCGGAGCAAAAGGCTGAACCTATCAGCATGATCAGGATGGCGATTGCCAGACTCAGCATAGGTTAGTTAGGGGCAGACAAAACTGGGCAAGGGACACTGTTATGATTCATCTAATATTACGCTCAGTTGGTCGGTTACTTTTGGCTAGCCAGAGGGACAACACCCGACCTGAGCCCGGTGCCCCGAGCCCGGTTACCTGAGCACGGTTACATTAAGTAGGCTGCGACTACTCTACGCCTGAGGATATGCCGGATACAAACTCGATGAGCCAACCTATTCTTGACGTTAAGCATCTCAGTGTCCACTTTGACGTAGACAACCAGCTAATCAAAGCGGTTAACGATATTTCCTTTCAGGTACAGCGGGGCCAAACCCTAGGCATTGTGGGTGAATCGGGCTCTGGCAAATCTGTGACCTCCCTGGCGGTGATGGGGCTGGTGCCCTCCCCCCCTGGCAAAATTGCAGCGGGCGAAATTTGGCTGCAAACGGGGGAGGGGCCAGCAGTCAACCTGTGTACGCTCTCCGAGCGGCAGCGGCAAGCCTACCGGGGCGGCCAGGTGGCGATGATTTTTCAGGAGCCGATGAGTTCCCTCAACCCGGTTTATACCATTGGGTTTCAGATGGTAGAAGCGATCTGCCAGCACCAAGAGATTACGAAAGACGATGCCCGCCAGCAGGCGATCGCCCGTCTTCAGGAAGTTAAACTGCTGCCCAGCGATGCGGCCCAGCGTGAGGAGATTCTCAGCGCCCGGCCCGGCCT
>CAYUBC010000527.1:2559-3176 GCA_964442885.1 uncultured bacterium
TGGGCGAGGCCGACTTACAAGAGGAACTACACCGTCGCCAGCAGGCATTGCTCGACCGCTACCCCCATGAGCTATCCGGCGGGCAAATTCAGCGGGTGATGATTGCGATGGCGATTTCCTGTAACCCGGCCCTGCTGATTGCCGATGAACCCACCACCGCCCTGGATGTAACCGTGCAGGCGACGATTCTGGATTTGCTGCGGGAGCTGCGCGATCGCCGGGGCATGTCCCTGATCTTCATCACCCACGACCTCGGCATCATTGCCGAAATTGCCGACCAAGTGGCGGTGATGTACCAGGGCGACATCGTTGAAGCCGGGCCAGTGTGGGAAATTTTCGCCAACCCGCAGCATCCCTACACCAAAGGACTACTGGCCTGTCGGCCCCGGCCCGACCAGCGGCTGCGGCGGCTGCCCACCGTAGCCGACTTTATGACAGTGGAAACCGACACTGCTCACCCGGTGATTCGAGAGAAAACCCCGGATGAGGCCACCCTGGCCCGCTTTGCCCCGCTCACGGAGGCCGAGATCGAGGCCAGATCGGAGGCCATGGCCGCCAGTGGCCCGCTGCTGGCGGTGGAAAATCTCCAGGTGGGCTACCCGGTGCGGGGGGTGTTT
>CAYUBC010000528.1:0-3174 GCA_964442885.1 uncultured bacterium
AAGCAAAACCATCGACACCAACCTGGAAATGCGGGTGGCCATTGCCAAAAGCGTGAGTGCGCTAGAGGTAGCCACCTCCGTTGATGGCTATTTGATGGACTTGAACGGCCAGAACTACTGTAATATGGCAGCTCAAAAAAGCTTCGTTCTCCGCCCCCAGGGTGGCGGCATGGCCTTTGGTAGCTGCCAGCTCACCAACACAGCCTGGTTAGAAGCTGGGGAAGGCGGCTATGTCTACGTCGGCGACAGGTGGTACAAGGGGCGGGTGCTGGTTATGCAAAGTGGAAACACCATTACCGCTGTTAACTTTGTGTTATTGCACGATTACCTAAGCAGTGTGGTGGGCAGTGAAATGTATGTCAATTGGCCACTGGAATCCCTCAAAGCTCAGGCGGTCGCGGCTCGTTCCTATGCCCTCGTACACCATGTCCGTCACGCCAAGCGTTCTTACGATTTAGACAATACTCAACGCTACCAGGCTTATCTAGGCATTGCTAAGGAAACCAACACTACCCAGGCTGCCGTAGCGGCTACAACGGGAGAGTTCATTAGTTACAACGGGGGCATTGTCGAATCTCTCTATGCGGCTTCAGATGCCATTGTAGAGGCGGCCCACGGCGGTAACGGCATGAGCCAAACTGGCGCTATGGAAATGGCCTCCCAAGGTTACAACTACACCGAGATTCTTGGCAATTATTATCCAGGTACCAGCCTTTCCCGGCTAGTGGTTCAGTAGAACAGCCAGGCCTTAACCCACCCTTCTTGCCTTACTGACCCAGCACTTAGTACGTAGGCTCTACTGGGCTGGATGTCCCTGAAGACGGCCAGCATCCACTGAGCCGGGGAGTGTGTGGCTTTGTTCTACCCAAGTTCGGTAGTCGTTTACCAAATTCCGCTCAATACGGCCTTTCATGGTCATTAAAATGCCCGCTAGAAAGGTGCGGCCAGCCGCATCCAGCATCGGAGTAGGCATAAATTTAAGGGGTGGTGGTAGCTCTAGTTGAATGGTTAGATTCGCCTTACCCATGAGTTCGGTATAGCGTTCATAGCGAGTAGGTTTGAGGCTGCCCTTTAACCCCATGGAAAAGGAATCGTTAACATAGCTCAAGTACTCCGGAGCCCGCACCTCGCAGCGGATAGCTTCTAGACGCAGGGTGCCATCGTTTAATACCCAAACTCGCAGGTCGGCGGTAGGCTCAACGCTAACGCTCAAAAACTGTAGCGGTCGCAAGCTGAGCCGATAAACCTCCTGGCTTAAGGGTTCTATGCGGCGGGGGTCGGTGATGGCCTGCACCAGACGCTGGGGTTGGCGCAGATAGTGCTCAATCGGGATGGCCTCGTTGGGCACCTGTAGGTTGAGGGATTGACTGGCGTGAAAATCGTACATATAGGGAAATTACCTGAAAACGGGTACGCCCTGGAGAAGATGAAGTTTTGTAGCCTATAGTTAACAATCTAATACGCTTTGCCCGAATTGAAGGGCGGAATTCACACCCCAGAACGGCTCCAGCGAGAGCGAGTTCTTTCTGGCAAAGGAAAGGCCCTGGGGGGGGAAACCCTCCCTTCAAAATTTGGCTGCTTCGGCTGGATGTACGTCTTTTTCAAAAGGCACGGCTAGAATGATGCGTTCAATGTTGCTGCCGGTGAATTGGGCAAATCAACCGCCTTCCCTAAAACACTCCCCCTACCCATCATCTGCCCCATTAATTCTGGGGTTGGCTAGGTAGCCTGGTCTGCTTAAGTTCCAAAAAATCGCGCTAGGATAAGGGCTCCAGACTGTATCTAACCCTGCTTGGTCTCTTGCCGCTGCTATGTCCCAAGACTCTTTGCTTGCTCAGCCTATTGACAAAGCTCAACTCAAAGCTTTAGACGATCAGCTCTCGAAACGCTACATTGAGCTCGATCCCGGCGGTTATTTTTTGATTTATTTAGATATTGAGCAAGGGCTAATTTGCGCCAAGCACTATACCAACACCATCAACGAAAAAGGGCTGGCCTGCGACCCAGTAACGGGCAAACCACTGCCGGTGCGTGGCACCGTTGAGCGCATCCCAACCCGGACTTACAGCGGGCGCACAGCGAAGGAACTCTGTATGGCCATTTTTGAAGATCCGGCCACTCCTTGCCCCATCACCTATCTGGACCATGCGGCTTACCTGGGGCGGGAGTTTGTGCGGGCGGAGGCGGCCCTGGTGGCTGGCGAGTCCTACATTCAAGACTAGCCGCCGGGTCTGGTAACGGAGTCGCCTGGCTTTGTCTACAGTCACCGAACTCTGGAGTTACCGGGCTCTGGAGTCACCGGGCTCTGGTACCCAAAACTGGCCAGACTCCGTAACAAACTGTGTCTAAATCGTTGCGGTCTGCTAACCTCTGCAACATTTCTGGGGAACTCATCCTGCTGGCCCCAGGTTGCTGATAGAACAAGAAAACCAGCCCGCTCTACATCTACAATCCTTAGGCACAACGGTGGGGCTGGCTCTGTTTTTTCGACGGGCGTTTTTGGTATGGCCAAGTCTTCCCGTGCCCCGTCTCGGTTTAGTTATTCCTCACTGCGGGCGGCTCCCCAGGACGCTCAACTGGCCCTGGCGATCGCCGACGAGGCGTTTTTGCGCGCCTTGCTCACCGATAGCTTACCGGCGATCGCCCATCCCCACGAAGTTGGCGCGGTCTCCATTGAGGTTGGCGTACCGCTCCAGCAACAACCCCAGATCAGCATGGATGCGGTGCTGACCTTTGAGCATATCCACTGCGTTTTGGCAGGCTCGTACCCCGATGCGCCACCTTTGCCTGAGTTTGAGACCCATAGCCAGTATCAGGCTGCCACCACTTGCTACTCAGACCTGACCACCCTGGCCCAAAACGTCACCGCATCGGAAGCGGCGGCGCTGCTGTCGCGATCCGGCTTTGACCCAGAGCAAATTCGCCAGATTTTGCAGCTTCCTTCCCAGGCGTGGCACAAGTCCTGGTGGTACACCTTTGACCCAGAGGGCTTGCTAACGGTGCCCTTCCAGCGCTGCATTCGTACCCGTAGCTTTGCCGATGGCACCTTCACCTTTCAGTTCAAAGACTACTACGCCCACGAACGGCCCAGCGGCTTTCGCAGCCAGCCTCAGCAGTTGCCGGTGGTGGTGCATCAGCCAGCAATTTTGCGTTCTGTGTAACGGACTTAGGTAC
>CAYUBC010000529.1:0-3174 GCA_964442885.1 uncultured bacterium
CCCGGCAGAAGCCGCTGATGATCATCGACACCGCATCTTCGGGGGAAATGCCGCGCTGGGCGAAGTAAAACAGCTGGTCTTCCCCGATTTTGGAGGTGGAAGCCTCATGCTCGACCTGGGCGCTGCTATTTTGCACCTGGATGTAGGGGAAGGTGTTGGCGCTGGAGGTGTCACCAATCAGCATCGAGTCGCACTGGGAGTAGTTGCGGGCACCCTCGGCCTTGGGGCCAATTTTGACCAGACCTCGGTAGCTATTTTTAGACCGGGCGGCTGAAATACCCTTAGAAATGATCGTGCTCTTGGTATTTTTGCCCACATGCACCATCTTAGTGCCGGTGTCGGCCTGCTGCAGGTTGTTGGTCAGCGCTACAGAGTAGAACTCACCGACGGAGTTATCTCCCACCAGTACGCAACTGGGGTACTTCCAGGTAATTGCTGAGCCTGTTTCTACCTGTGTCCAGGAAATTTTAGAGTTCTTCCCGGCGCAGAGGCCGCGCTTGGTCACAAAGTTGTAGATACCGCCCTTGCCGTTCTCATCCCCGGCGAACCAGTTCTGCACGGTTGAGTAGTTGATAGAGGCATTGTCCATCGCTACCAGTTCCACAATGGCGGCGTGGAGCTGGTTGCTGTCGTACATGGGGGCGGTACAACCCTCCAGGTAGGTGACGGAGCTACCGGCTTCTGCCACAATCAGCGTCCGTTCAAACTGGCCTGACTCGCCGTTGTTAATCCGGAAGTAGGTGGACAGATCCATCGGGCACTGGGTGTCTTTAGGGATGTAGACAAAGGAACCATCGCTAAACACCGCTGAGTTTAGAGCCGCGAAGTAGTTATCGCCAATGGGAACCACGCTCCCCAGGTACTTCTCAACCAGGTCAGGATGTTCCTTAACGGCCTCAGAGATGGAGCAGAAGATGACCCCCACCTCGGCCAGCTTGTCCTTAAAGGTGGTGGCTACGGACACGCTATCAAAAATGGCGTCTACCGCCACGTTGGCCAGCCGCTTTTGCTCTGAGAGGGGAATGCCCAGCTTCTCAAAGGTGTCGAGCAGGGTCGGGTCAACCTCGTCGAGGCTACCCAGCTTCTTGGCCGTGGTTTTAGGAGCAGAGTAGTAAATGATGTTCTGGTAATCAATCGGCGGGTAGCTGACGTTGGGCCAGGACGGCTCTTTCATAGTCAACCACTTGCGATAGGCCCGCAGCCGGAACTCCAGCATGAATTCGGGCTCATTCTTTTTGGCTGAAATCAAGCGAACCACATCTTCATCCAGGCCGCGAGGAATGACATCGGCCTCAATGTCGGTGGTGAACCCATACTTGTAGGGCTGGCTAACGAGGGATTGAACAGAAGCACTCATAGACTAAACTCTCTGAACTGGCGGCTTGATTCTGATAGCTCGACAAAAAGTAAGCCTTCCCGAAGGAAATGACTTACTGATATTTATTGGTTTCGGCCCGGATGGTCTCAAAGTCGATATCCTGCTGCTCCCCAGCGAAGGGATTATCAGGGGTGAGAAAGAGCATACAGTGGCACTCTTTGCGCTCTTGCATCGGCACACAGGGGCAGTTCCAGTAAATGGTTTTGACCTCTGCTTCTTTGTCTTCGTAGTGGCGACAGGGGCACAGGGGTGAGCCATAGTCATCCTTGTGCTTGGCCAAACCTTCGAGCACAACGGCAGTAACGCCAGGGTCAGCGCAGAAGTAAGTGCCGGTACGCTTGGCGTAGCTCTGGGCAAAGTTACGCATCAGCTCTAGGTTCTTATCGGTGGCTTGGGTGGTTTTATTTTCAGTCATCACAAGCAAAGGTGTGGCTACACAGCCCACTAATTCTATACAATTAAAGCAACATTTAAGTTGTCTAACTAATCTTAGACTAGTTTAGCAACATAGTTGTTGTCAAAGTGTTGATCAATTTCTTTGGGTCAAAGCCATGACGTCTGTGCAGCAACCCTCAACGAAGGATGACATTCTGGTGTACCTGCTTAAGCAGGGGGAAGCAACGGCTCAGGCTATGGCCGAGCATTTTGAGGTAAGTGCCCAGGCCATTCGTCGCCACCTGAAGGATTTAGAGGCCGACGCCCTAATTGAACACCGGGCGGTGCATGAAGGTATGGGCCGACCCAACCATCTCTATCAGTTGAGCGCTAAGGGGCGCGATCGCTTCCCCGCCCAGTACAACGAGTTTGCCATTTCCCTGCTCGACACTCTGGCCGAAACCGTTGGTAAAGAGCAGGTGGGCACCATCCTACGCAAACAGTGGGAACGCAAGGCGCTAGACTACCGCAACCAGGTGGGTCAAGGCACCGTGGCCGAGCGAGTGGCCCACTTGGTTAAACTTCGGCAGGCAGAGGGCTATATGGCCGAGTGGCATGAGGCCGAGACCGAGGGAGAGGAGCAAGCGCCGCGCTACATCATCACCGAGTACAACTGCGCCATTTCTCAAATTGCTCAGTCGTTTCCTACGGTGTGCGGCCATGAACTGGAAATGTTTGAGGTTGCTCTGCCCGACTGCCACGTTACCCGCACCCACTGGCTGGTCAATGGTGAGCATCGCTGCGGCTATTTAATCGAAGCCGCTAAGCCCCAAAGTTAAGCGGGTGGCTAAAGGGTAGTTGTCGTGGTGGCCTTGCTCATCCTAGGGTTGGGGGAAAGTCAATGTTTGATCAATCCGTTCAGTTTTTAACCGAGGCAGAATCGGCAGAGGTAGACAAGGCCTTACTCTCCTCTCCAGAGAAATTTCTGGCCCGGTTAACCATTTCCACCGCTAAATTGCTCCAGGTCATTGCTACTGACCTGAATACTCCCATCGAAGCCCTAACCCCGGCTCAGATTATTCAATGGTTTGAGCAAGACGCCAAGCTGAAGCGTGAGCAAGGCGTCAATGCAGCGGTGCTAAAGTGGCAGTCCGAGGATTTGGGTGACTAATACGCTGGGGCGAACCAGCCAACTTCGCCAGCAAGATTAGGGGGGCTCAACCTGTTTCGGAGAGCAGAACCCACCTAAACTGGCGGGGCCCAATCTTTAGATCAGACCCCGCCAGTTTAAGTATGAATTATCCGCCAGACCACCAGTCAGGACTCTGGCTTAGACCGCCGCCAGTTCTGGAGTGGGTCGCTTGCTGTTGCGGATACCCTCAATGGCCGCGGCATAATCCGGAGCGTTGAATACTGCAGAA
>CAYUBC010000530.1:0-3164 GCA_964442885.1 uncultured bacterium
CCCCCCCTGCCGCATCGTTCAGTTGGAGTGTGTTCAGGGGCCATGTAACACAATGTCAACCGAATATAGAGTTTATTAACTATTTAATACAACTTTGAAACAAGGTCAGGGGTTGACTAGATTCCTGGCCTTAAAAAGGTGGCTTTAGTCACTTAAATTCAGGTTAAAGTGTCCGTTATGAACGTATTTTTCATGGAAATAAAGAAATAATTAAAACGTATTCAAGGGCATAAATTTTAAGGATTTAGGTTGTTATCCCTAGGAAGGAAAGTTGTTAAAAAGGGGGTTGGATTATGGCTTACACCGTCAAAGAAGGCTGCATTGCCTGCGATAGCTGTCGGCCAGAGTGCCCCCAGGGCGCGATTAAAACTAAGGATGATGGCTATTGGATTGACCCCACCCTGTGCAATTCCTGCGAAGATGTCGATGTACCACGTTGTGTAGGAGCCTGTACGGTCGGGTCTTTAGCACCGCTCCAGGCCAAAAAAGGGCGCAACAAAAGCACCTTGTTACCTGCGGCTATTCCGGCTATTTTCTTGAATGGTAAAACTACTCCTTTTGCCTCTTCCATGGTGGTTTGGGAAGCGTCTAACATTTTGGCCCAACGCCAGTCTTTACCCTGGTATGCTGACGACAATAATTACCTTTGCTGCCAGCGCGATATTCATCGGGGTCGAGGGCGTATTCAGTTTCGTTTAGCGACAAATCCAGAAGATCCGAACTTACGGCCAATGGAGTATGGCCTGGGTGTCGCTTTTTTACCCCGACTCGACATTCGGGCCGCCTGCCTGCATCTCATCTTTGCGGCCTACGCCACCACGGCAGACTGCCCCTGGAACGAGCCCTTTGTCCTCAACGACCAGCACATCGAGCAATATTTAGGACTCTCTAAGCGCCGGGATCTAACCAAACTCGAAAAGCTCACCCTGATTAAGGAATTGGTCTACCAAGCTTGCCAGGTTTTGGTTACTCTGGATTGGCCACGCCAGGGCAAGGTGCAGGGGTTTTCGTTGGCGGAGCATCCGGTCTGGCAATTGCTTCACACCCAGTATTACTTTGAAGTGGATGCAGCGGGCGATCGCCACCTGATTGGCCTCAGCTTTACCATCAAGGCGGGCATTTGGGCCCAGCATTTCCTTAACCGGCAGGACTACCGCAAGCAAACCGCCTTCTACCAGTACGGCACCCTGCCCCACTCCCTGTTGACCGAGGTGATGGGCAACTGGCAGCAGCATGAAGGCGCTATGCGGTTGCTGCTGTGGCTGGTGTTTAAGCTGCGCCTAGGCAACGACCACCGCATGACCGTGCGAACCCTGCTCCGCATTGCCTATGGCGAATCTCGGGTAATGGAAGCCATGACCGTGCGCGGTGCCCATAAGCGCCTGCTTAAAACCTTCGAGAATGATCTAGAAGCCCTCTACCACTACGGCATCAAGCCCCAGTTTGATCCAGAAACCTACGGCGAGGAGATTCAACCCCTGTGGGCCAGGGTCTCGGAAATCCCCGATGATGCCGATGCCGCCCTCGACTTTTGGGCTGACGACGCCAACCGAGACTTAAGCCTCACCGACCGCGCCCCCCGCGACAAGTGGCAACGGCTGCTCAACGCTCGCTTATTGGGGTTTGAGCTAACGGAAGACTGGCAGCAAAGTGTGCGCAAAACCCGCCCCAGGCGGCGTCGCCCACCCCAAACTCCGGCCTACCCCGCCGCCGATGCTTTAGCTATCGACACCATTAAAGCGGCCCGGCAAAAGCTCAACCTCAGCCAGCGGGCCCTGGCCAAGCGCCTGGGCAAAAGCCAAAGCTGGATTCGCGATGTGGAGAATGGGCGGTTTAATGTCAGCGCTAGCGATCGCATTCTACTGCGTCAAGCCCTGGATCTGGCCTAGCTAGTGGTCTGTCAAGCCTTAAGCTATAGATACTGTGTTAGCTCCGCAACAGGCTTGACGCTGCGGAGTTAACACAGTATCCATGTGAACCTTAATTTTGAGCTTTGACGCTCCACTCGCCTACCTGCGGAAAGAAAACTCCTGCGTGACCAGGAATTCCCCTTCTGCCTTCTTATTTCTGCCTTTCGGCACTAGTCTTCTTCCCAGGATTGCACGGCCAGTAAATCAGCGATGGGATCCTGAGTGGAAAAATCGAACTCCTCTAGTTCCTTTTTCCAGTGCGCCCAGTCATCCCCAAAAAGAAAGGCAATTTTCCAAATGGGATCACTGGGTTTTACAACCTTGGACTTCTTAACGAGAGACTCAACCTGCCGCTGAAATTTCACCATGGGGTGAACGACAGCTAAGTCGGCAACTATTTCAACCATATTGTCTGTAAAAAAGCTCTTCAGAATTTTGCTTGGTAGGCTACCCGCACAGACTTGAAACTTGCACTTGGAGCTACCTTGCATTTCAGGAAGCAAGCATAGCACAAGATTACGGAGAACAGTCAAGCATTATGACAATGAGATTAAAACCAAATGATCTGGATAGAGTTTTAGCCAGTTCATTGGCCAGGTGTGCCCCTGCTGACTTAAACCGTTATAGCCTAATACAGCGAGTAAAGTCCTAATCCGTGCTGTCATTGTAGGCTAACCAATTCTTGCCTATGGGTTCGGCCTTCCCCCCTGCAACCGGAGGATAACCGTACTGCCTAAGACCTCTCTTCTTGAGGATTAGTCATTACTCGCTACACTTGACATAGATTGTATTTCGCGTTTCTCGTTTCCCCCCATGGCTCAATCTGAACAGTCGGTTTCACCTGCCGCTCAGCCCCCGGTCGCTCAGTCTCCGGTCGCTCAGTCCTCTGGGGGGCCGCCGCTGGTTCTGCCCCGCACCAGCGAGTCAGATACGCTCAAGCGGATTCGCCACACCTTTTCCCACGTCATGGCGATGGCGGTGCAAAAGCTGTTTCCTAATGCCCAGGTAACCATTGGCCCATGGATTGACTATGGCTTCTATTACGACTTTGACAACCCAGAGCCCTTCACCGAACAAGACCTGAAGGCGATTAAAAAGGAGATGATTAAGATCATCAACAAGGGGTTGCCGGTTGTTCAGGAAACGGTTACACGGGACGAGGCTCAGCGCCGCATCGCAGCCCTGGGCGAACCCTACAAGCTGGAAATTTTACAAGACCTGGAAGATCCCATTACCCTGTATCACCTGGGCGAT
>CAYUBC010000531.1:0-3157 GCA_964442885.1 uncultured bacterium
ACCGAATACCTGGACGAGCACGGTGTGCGCGTCCGCTATCTGCACTCAGAAATTCACTCCATCGAGCGGATTGAAATCATTCAGGATTTGCGCGACGGCAACTACGACGTGCTGGTGGGGGTCAACCTGCTGCGGGAGGGGCTAGATTTACCCGAAGTTTCCCTGGTGGCGATTCTGGATGCCGACAAAGAAGGCTTTTTGCGGGCCGAGCGATCGCTGATTCAAACCATCGGTCGAGCCGCCCGCCACGTGCGAGGACAGGCTATTCTCTACGCCGATAATTTAACCGACAGCATGGCCAAAGCCATCGATGAAACCGAGCGCCGCCGTGTCATCCAAGCCGCCTACAACGAAAAGCACGGCATTACCCCCAAACCCATCGAACGGCGCAGGAGCAACTCGATTCTTTCCTTTTTGGAGGTGTCGCGCCGCCTCAATGCCCAGGAGCTTGAGGTTGCCTACGAGCAAAAAGACGACCTGCCCCTGGAAGATATTCCCGAACTGATTAGCCAGCTCGAAAAGCAAATGAAAGAAGCCGCTAAGAACCTGGATTTTGAAGATGCAGCAAAATATCGCGATCGCATCAAAACCCTGCGCGACCAGCTTTTAGGCAAACGGACTTAGGAATTGTGAATTCCCCTCCTGGGAGGGGCAGGGGTGGGTTAAGAGTTTTGAGTTTTGAATTTTCCTAGTACTCCGATTGACTACGCTCATGCTGGAAACCAAGTCTTCTCCAATCACCTTTGCCGACTATTTGACCTATGACGACGGCACAGATACTCGCTATGAACTAGTTCGAGGCCAACTCATTGCTATGCCCCCTCCCACCTGGTTACACTTACTAATTGCTCGCTATTTAGAACGCCTGTTTGAAGCAGCTATTGAGCAGATGGGTCAGGATTGGATTGCGCTTCAGGGAGCTGGGCAGCAGGTGGATGAGGAAACCTCTCGCCTGCCGGACTTAATGGTTGTTGAAACAGGCATCATTCGAGATAGTTGCGAAGACACCGCTATCTTACAGGCGGCGGCTATTTTAACAGTTGAAATTGTCAGCCCTAGCTCGGTTTCTGATGATTACCTGCACAAATTAGCCGAATATGAACTCAAAGGCATTACCGAATACTGGATTGTTGACCCTCTAGCCCTGGGGGCTGCTCGCTACATTGGTAACCCGAAACATCCTGTAATCTCCATCTATCAACTCACCGATGGTGAATACGCTGCGCCCCAACAATTTCGCGGCGATGACAGGGTGGAATCTGCCGTTTTCCCAAATCTGCAAATGACTGCTGAGCAGGTGTTTCAGGGAATGGTATCCAGGGGCTAGTACCGCTACGCGGAGTTCAAAATGCAAAATGCAAAGTGAAAAATCTTTAGAGCATCAGTGTTTCCAGCTTCCTGAACGACAGGCTTATTTTTGCCGTAGTGTACTAGATTGGCACCGTTGATGCCTTACCCCACCTCATCCAGGGCCGGAAATTCTCCTATAAACTTCACCTCTGGTTGCAACCATAGCGACCACTTGTCGTACACTTGCCCCTGCACATGGTGAATTAGCCGATAGATATCCGCCGCCGTTGCCCCACCCAAATTGAGGATAAAGTTAGCGTGGCGCTCGGCCACCTGGGCCTGGCCAATTTGATAGCCTTTTAGCCCGGTTTGTTCGATCAGCCAGCCTGCGGTGTAGGGCGGGGGATTGCGAAATACGCTGCCGCAGCTGGGTAAGTCGTAGGGCTGGGTGGCACGCCGTCGGTTTAGCCCATCAAGGGTGTCGGCGGCGACCTGTTCGGGATCGTGGCCGGGCTCAAGTTGAAAGGTTGCCTCCAACAAAACCCGACCCGACCCTTGCAAAGCTGAGGTGCGATAGTGAAAATCCAAATCCGCCGGCACAAGCTGGGCTTTTCCCAAGTTTGACTCCAGCACGGTGGCGGAGATTAGATAATCTGCCGCGCAGCCGCCGTGGGCTCCGGCGTTCATTACCACGGCCCCGCCTACGGTACCGGGGATGCCCACAGCCCATTCCAGGCCGTGCCAGCCTCGTTTGGCGGCTTTCCAGGCCAGGGTTGGCAGGGGTTCGCCAGCGGCGGCAGTGACCTGGCCGGTCTGCTCGTTGAACTGGGTACTGCGCCAGTGGCGAGTGCAGAGAACCAGGCCGGGAATGCCGCGATCGCTAATCAATAAGTTCGATCCGGCTCCCAGGATCGTTACCGGCAGATGGTGAGTGCTGGCCCAGGCCAGAAGCTGATCCACCTCGCTCTGATGGCGTGGCATCGCTAACCAGTCTGCCGGGCCACCCACTCGAAACGTTGTTAGCTTCTGAAGGGATGCCTGGGGCGTTACACCCGCCAGCAGAGAGGTTGGACTAGCAATCGAAGTCATCGGCTTAGGCCCCTAGCAGGCTTCCTGCAGGGAGGGGGCTTCGGCCTCGGCGTAGTAGGCCATGACCTGCGGAATGATCTGATTCAGGTTGCCAGCTCCCATAAACAGCACCAGATCCCCAGGGCGCAAACTGCTGGTCAGCACGGCCTGCACATCGTCCAGGGTATGGCCATAGACCACGTCCTGGTGATGGTGGGCCACGGCATCGGCCACCTGCTTACCCGAAATGCCAAAGGTGTTGGCCTCTCCGGCACTATAGATGTCAGCCATAATCACCTGGTCAGCGTCGGCGAAGGCGTTGGCAAAGTCGTGGAACAGAGCTGCGGTACGGCTAAACCGATGGGGTTGGAATACAGCGACCACCCGCCGTTCTTCAACAGCGCGAGTTCCCACGGCCAGGGGCGACACCACCGGCGACTGCCCAACCCGCAGGCGAGCCGCGGCCAGGGTGGCCCGAATTTCGCTGGGGTGGTGGGCATAGTCATCCACAAACTGGATGCCGCCGTAGCTGCCGCGATGCTCAAACCGGCGACGGGCTCCGCAGAACCGGCTCAAGCTGTCGGCAATTTGGGTAAAGGAAATGCCCAGGTGCCGCCCCACCGCGATCGCCGCCAGGGCATTACTGAGGTTGTGCTCGCCTAACACGCTCAGGTCTAGCCGACCGAGCCGCTGGCCCCGCTCCCATACGGTGGCCGTAGTGCCGTTGGCATGGAAGTGAATATCTGTCGCAAAGTAGGTGGCACCACTGGTGGCATCCAGGCTGTAGGTGAGGCTTGGG
>CAYUBC010000532.1:0-3140 GCA_964442885.1 uncultured bacterium
CCCGTCCTGGGCCATTGCCTGGGGGGCGATCGCGCCCACCAAGCCCAACCCTACGGAAAGACCAAACCAGCGGGCTAAGGGCAATGTAGTCATTGATTATCACTCCTCAAAACAATATCAACGTTGAATCAGACTCAGAGGGCTGCTATGCTCTGCTCAGGCAAGCGCACCCTAGGAATCTGGGTTAGTTTGAAGGGGTATTCCCGTTAGCCAGACTATGAACGCGATGGGCAATGTCCCACCTTGGGCTGATACCCCCTCAATCCGTTTCATGGGCTTAATAGTTCTATGGGTTTGATAGAATCATTGCTGATGAAAAAAATTCTTATTAAGGAGCTTAGCAGATTCTTGATAAACCCGCGCTGCTGAGTCTGTCCCCAGCCTCCCTTATATTTTGATTCTCTCTTCCCTGCATCCGCTCCAAACACCCCACAGCGGCTATCACTGGAATGGTCGCCCTGGCCGATTCTTTGAAGGCTGGTACTTCCGGGTCACCCTGCCCGAGGTGGGGCATACCTTTGCCTTTATGTACTCCATTGAAGATCCCGCGGGGGGACAAAACCACAGCGGTGGCGCAGCCCAAATTTTAGGCCCTAATGATAGCTATTTCTATCGCACCTTGCCTAACCCGCGCCTGTTTTGGGCCTGGCCAGAGGGGTTGGGGCTGGGCCACTGGCAACGCTCCGTGGCGGGGCTGAGGCCGCAATTTCTTTATCCTGGCGACTTTAGCCGCCGGGTGACCGAGGGCTACCAGGTTACTGCAACCTGGCACCAGGGCCACCTGCACGACCCTGGCCGGGGCGAAACTGTGCGCTGGGAGTACGCCACAGAGCCCATTTATGGTTGGGGTGCGCCCGCTCGACCGCAGCAATCAACGGCGGGCTGGCTCTCGCAGTTTCAGATTTTTGAGCCGGGTTGGCAAATTCTCATGGCCCACGGCTTAGCCACGGGCTGGGTAGAGTGGCAGGGCCAGCGCTACGCCTTCCACAATGCCCCCGCCTATAGCGAAAAAAACTGGGGCGGGTCGTTTCCGCAAAAGTGGTTTTGGTTCAACTGCAACGCCTTTGACCAGCAGCCTGACCTGGCCCTAACCGCCGGAGGGGGCCGCCGCCAGGTGCTGACCTGGATGGAGGAGGTAGCCATGGTCGGCATTCACTACCAGAACCAGTTTTACGAATTTGTGCCCTGGAACGCCACCGTGAGCTGGCACATTTCCCCCTGGGGCTATTGGTATATGAGGGCAGAGCGCCCCGACTATTGGGTAGAACTCACTGGCACCACCGAGCGCCCCGGGCTACCGCTGCGAGCTCCCACCTATGAAGGCTTGGCCTACTGCTGCCGCGACACCGCCCAGGGGCAGGTCAGCCTGAAGCTATGGCAACGGCAAGGCCACAGGCAACGGTTAATAGTGGCTGCAACCAGCTCCCAGTGCGGGTTAGAGGTCGGCGGCGGCCCCTGGGCCAACGATTGGGTGCACGGAATTGACAGTAAGCGCTATGGTAACTGTTAAGCCTCTTAAAATTAAATAAAGATTAGTCTAGCGACTGAGCCCCTACCTGGGCATTATTTTTTACACTAGCCCCCTGGTTGCCTAATTGTTCCCCTGGTTTGCCCGCTAAGCCAACGACAGGAATAACCAGCCCGCTGGAAACTTAAGGAATAATCTTCTCTTTTGGATCCATCTAGTGATTGCAAAGGCAGTGTAATGAAAGGCTCGATAATCTCGTCAAAACTTGGTGTTGCCACAGAGGCATCCTTGTGTAAAATCGTGGGCAATATCCGCGAGTCCTATCAACCCCAAGGAGGTGATTTTAGATGCCGGTCAACGTAACCCCTAATTTGATTCAGTTTTTACAGGATGAATTAGCGATTTCAGCGGCTTCCTTGCAGGTCGCGCTGAAGCACAGCGAGCAAGACCCTGGGCCATTACCGATGATTCTTTGGCAGTACGGTTTAGTTACCCTGGAGCAACTTGAGCAAATCTATGATTGGATGGAAGCCGCTTAGTTCGAAGCCTAGCCTATCTAGACCTTCTCTCAGAGGCGCAGACTAAGCTGCGCCTCTGGCCGTTTAAATATTCAACCAGTAGATTAAATACCTAAATAAAGCCGCACAAACACCTCAGCGGCCTCTGGGTTCAGCTCGCGCAGGGCTTCTTTAATCTCAAAAATCACATCCCCGGCGGGGTCGCGCTGCTCATGCACCCAGCGGTTCACGTTAGGACGCGGTACACCCATAGTCACCGCCAGCTTGTTCTGGCTGATGCCATAGGTTTCTAACACTTGTTTGAGAGCCTTGCCCACACGCGCCATGCCCCGATTGTGTCAGAGGGCTTTAATCCCGTAAATGTAACCAAATTGGTACGATCTGTGGCATAGTGAGTAGTACCGAATTGGTTACATCCTTTGGAGGTATCTATGTCGCTTAGTCAGCCATTTCCATCAGACTCTTATTGCTCTGGATTTCCCTCGCCCGTACCTGCTGAGGCGAAATCTGAGATGCAAACAGAAGCCACTGAATCTACCCCAACCCCAGAACCCCTTCTCCTTCGCCATTCGGCTTTTCTTACGGCCACCAGTGCCCAGCCCCCTGACCCAGAAGCCGAACCACGCGAACCCGTTCGTATTTTGGTGGTCGGCAGCGCTCAGGGCATCGACACTATTGTGCAAACCCTGCATTTGCGCGGCTTTGCCTACATTAATCAATGGAGTCGCCTCATGCCTCACAGCACCGGTAAACTCATGCGGGTGCTAACCCGCTGGGTGCAGGGGGCCGCGTAAGGCGAGGATAGCACTGTGGGTTATGCCACCTATCCATCGATCAATGGGACAAAAAAATAGGGCGCTCTGTGGAGCGCCCTATTTGGAAATTTAACGGGCTAGACCGGCTGGATTAGCCTAGGCAATGGAGGCCATGCGCACGTCGCTGCTAGACAGCAATTGCTGGAGTTCATCGGCATCCACGGTTTCCTTATCAACCAGCATGCGGGCCAGTTGGTCGAGAATGTGGCGGTTGCCGGTGAGCACCTGCTTGGCGCGAATATAGGCTTCATCCACCAGAGAGCGAACCTCCTCGTCGATGGTGGCGGCGGTTTCTTCAGAGAAATCGCGCTCGGCGGCGATATCGCGGCCCAGGAACAT
>CAYUBC010000533.1:0-3138 GCA_964442885.1 uncultured bacterium
GGTCAACCCCGGTGCCGGTGCAACCCAACACCCCCAGCTTCAACAAGTTCCTGCGAGCGGTGGAAGACACTGGCCGCACTGGCGGTTACATCAGCCTGATGACGCGCCGCCGGGGGGTGAGTAGCTAGCGTTGAACCCATTGCAGCCCCGGCAAGGCGGGTGTAAGCCCGCAAACTTAGGGTTGTTTACCTTGTAGGCCGGGTGGGTGGTGGTGTTAGCCCAACCCACCCGGCTTATTAGGGCAGGCGGTAGCTGGCCACTCGCACCACAAGATCGCCATAATGCCATTGATGAATATTTCACCAGCAATCGGGGCAGTAGGGTTAGAGGGTTCAATCGCTGCACCGATCCTTACCCGAACGTCTTCGACCCACTCTGCTTCAGAGCAATCGTACTTATCAAGCGACTGCAAAGCAATTTCTAAGATTTGTTCAGCAGAGCGCTATTTACCAGCTTGAAGCTTGGTTTGAACAAAGCATTCTTGGTCAGGAGTGAGACTGATGCTCATATTAACTTCTTGGGGTGAAAACGCTATCATGTTACAAAGTTCTGAAGTGTCTACAACGGAAAGGCTTGTTTTGAGAGAAGTTGATCAAAATCTTTGGGTCGCTGAACAACCCTTGCGATACTTCGGGCTAGGCATCGGTACCCGCATGACGGTAATTCAGCTTGCCAATAATGAGCTAGTTGTTATTTCACCGATTCAAGTGAGTGAGGCTTTGTTGCGCGAGATAGATGAATTAGGAACAATCAGCCATATTATTGCACCTAACCTCTATCATCACCTGTTTGCTGCTGATTTCAAAGCAGCATATCCGGCAGCGACGTTTTGGGCTCCGGCAAAGCTTAGGGTGAAAAAGCCAGAGTTGAAAATTGATCAATTGATTGCTGCTGCTGTCATTAGTCCTTGGCCTGGCTTAGATTGCCTGTTTTTTGATGGATTCAAAACCCTTGGGCTAAGTGGCCCTGATGCTTTAGATGAATGGGTATTTTTTCATGCTAGCAGCCGTACGTTAATTCTGACAGATACGGCCTTTTGCTTTGACGAGAGCTTTCCTTGGCTCACGCAGTTTCTTACCAAAATTGGTGGAGGTTATAAAGACCTGAGTCCATCTCTGTTAGAGCGCATTGCGACAACAAAGAAAGATTTGGTCAAAGCCTCGGCTAAGCAAGTTTTAAACTGGAATTTTGATCGTGTGATTATGGCCCACGGCAATATTATAGAGCACGGTGGTAAAGAACAATTTAAGCGCGGGTATGAAGCATTTTTGGGATGTTCACTTTAGTATTAAAGATGTATCTCCTGCGTTCAAGAACCGCTGTAGAAGTTCTTGTATTAAGAGTTAAAGAACCTCTGATACCGTCAGAACCCGCCTGAAAAGTGGTGCCATGCAAGCCAAGTTTCAAGAGCAACTCTTGTCCTAGAGCTAGCCGAGTTTAATATCCGCCTATGTGCAGTTGCACCGGGTTACGTCGCAACCCCAAGGACAATGAATTCCGGCAAAGACGTGATGGACTGGATGGCGAACCTACATCCGATGAAGCCTAGCTACCCGTGAAGAAGCTGCCGAACTGGTCGCGTATGACTCAAGAATCAAGGGTTACAGCCCCTAGCTGGTTGGCTGGTAGGGCTTATCTTGCAAGGGTTTCGGTTGTAATTGATGACACGTCCTAGGAGTCAGTCCTATGGGCTTGGAGCCGGGTAAGGGAAATTCTGGCGGCTTCTGATACTTGAAAGTGGCCATCTTTTTCCAGGTAGCGCAGAGCAGATTCCGCTTTGGGGCTGGGCAGGTGGCCCAGGGCTTCGGCCAGGCGCTGGCGGATGAGCCAATCCTCGGATTGGGCAAATTTAAGGATTTCGTCGATGGCGTCCAGATCGCCAATTTCTCCCACGGCGGCGATCGCCGCCTGCTGCATCACGGTCTCTTTACTCTGAAGCGCCTGCATCAGCACATCATGGGCGCGGGGATCTTTCAGGTTCCCTAAAGCGACCGCTGCGCTAAAGCGCACCAGCCAGTCGGTATCTTCATAAAAGGCCCGTACCAGGGTTTCAAAGGCGCGGGGATCTTCCAGATAGCCTAGGGCCCCGGCTGCATCCGCCCGAATGCCGTAGTCCGGGTCAGCCTTAAGCAGGTTGATCAAAATATCAAAGGCTTCTTCATCAGGTTTGATGCCGAGGGCAAACACCGCCATAGAGCGAATTTGAATGTTGGGGTCATGGATCATCTGCCGAATCAGCGGGGCCGCCTGGGCCGCTGGCACATCCCGCAACGAGGCCAGCGCTAACATGCGGTCTTTGGAGTCTTGACTTTGAAGCTGGGCGGCAATTTGGTCTAGATCCACAGCAGCCATAGGATGTCTCAGAAAAGTTACGTCTGTTTACAGTATAGGGCGACCGCCTGGGGTGAATCGAGTCTCTACGGGGGGCCAATTCGCTATGGTAATCAGGTGAGTTTTGCCGATGGTATCCCAGGGTGGCTGACCAAAACAGCGATGTGATTGTGATTGGAGCAGGGGCAGCGGGGCTGTTTGGGGCCATTGCCTGTGCTGAGGCAGCGGCTTCAGCCGACCTGGGGTTAAGCATCCATATTCTGGAGGCGGGGCGAGAACCGTTGACTAAGGTGAGAATTTCCGGCGGGGGTCGCTGCAACGTCACCCACGCCTGCTTTGATGCGGCGGCATTGGTGAACCACTATCCCAGAGGCAGCAAGGCTCTGCGGGGGCCATTTACTCGTTTTCAGCCCCAGGATACCGTGGCCTGGTTTGAGCAGCGTGGGGTGAGGCTTAAAACCGAGGCAGATGGCCGCATGTTTCCCACCACCGATGATTCGGCTACGGTGATCGACTGCCTGCTGGGGGAAGCGCGGCGGCTTGGCGTGCAGCTCCATACCAGGCAGCTTGTTAATCGGATCCATCGAGATGCGGGAGGGTTTACTGTAACGGTCAAAGGGGCTAACGGGTGGCGCTGCGATCGCCTGCTCCTGGCTACGGGTAGCAGTCCGGCGGGGCATCGCCTGGCTCAATCCCTAGGGCACGCGATCGTGCCGCCGGTACCCTCGCTGTTTACGTTTAATATTTCTGACCCGGCGTTGCGCGAACTGGCAGGGGTATCGGTGGATCCCGTGACGCTGACCCTAC
>CAYUBC010000534.1:0-3127 GCA_964442885.1 uncultured bacterium
GTTAGGGGCGATCCGTGGCCGTTGGTCGGCTGGGGGGGCTGAGGCTGAATTGAGGGGCGGAAATCTGTGGTCATGGGTGAACTACCTTCATCAGTGGAGCGATTGGGTGAAACATGCCGTGGGGCGAGCGAGGTGCGGCGGCATTAGTCTGGGTTGCGCAGGGCTGGAGCCCGCACAATGGCCTCGCCGTCTAATACCAGCAGAACGTCTTTGTCTTGAAGGACACAGCCCTGTAAAAAGGGCACCAGGCCGGGGGGAATGTGGGCCGGGGCCGGTTGAATTTGATCGGGGGGAGTACTCAAAATGCCAACCACTTGATGCACCCGCAGACCCATAATCACGGCTCCAATCTGCACCAGCACCAGGTTGTATTGCTGGGTAGTGGGATAGGCAATTCCAGACAGCCCCAGCATCAGGGCTAAATCTGCGACCCAGAGCACCTGGCTGCGGCGATTAATCAACCCCAGCATGGCAGGGGGCATATTGGGAATCGGCGTAACGTGGGCTGCGGGGATGGTGATGGCTTCCTGTACCTGGTGGGTAGATAGGAGGGCAGACTGCGTTCCCAGGCTAAAGTGCAGGTAGCTGTAGGTCAGCGAAACAACGGCTTTGGGAACTAACTCAGTACTGGACGACTGAGTCCCCAGGGCAACCAGAGAAAGATCACTCATCAACGGGTCCTCATGACGGTCATCACAGCCTGCACCAATTGGTCGCGGGTGTAGGGCTTGGTTAAATAGGCGTTGGCCCCTTGCTTCATGCCCCAAAGACGATCAATATCTTGATTCTTGGAGGTGCAAATAACGATGGGTACGTGGGCCGTTTCAGGCTGCTTTTTAAGATTACGGCAAAGTTCAAAACCGCTCATGCCGGGCATAACCACGTCGGTAATAATCACATCTGGGCGGTGCTGCGCGGCCTTTTCCATAGCTTCCTGGGCCGTAACGGCAGAAATTACCGTGCAGCCGCTATCGCGGAGATAATGCACCATTAATTCCAATTCTGAAGGGGTATCTTCGACGACTAAAATGGTGCCCAGTAGGGTAGCTTGCATAGTGTATTAACCTAAAAAATACTGTCCCGAAAGAATCGCGCTTTTGATAGTGACTTAAGCTAGATAGTTTCAGCCAGGTAGCAATAGTAACTAATGCACTATTTACATAGTCTTGAAGACTCGATAACTCTGGCTCAGACCCCTCGTTTAAGTCAATTCGCAGGGAAATACTGTAACTCTGATGGTAGGGAAAGAAAAGACAGTTAATTCAAGTATTTGAAGATAAATTTAAGCAAGTCGGACTGGCTAAAGGGCTTGGTTAAATAGCCCGATGCCCGCACCAGTTTAGCCTTGGCCCGGTCAATCAACCCTGTATTGCTGGTCACCATGATAATGGGCGTAGTTTTGAAGTCTGGATGACGACGAAGCAGGGAACAAAGCTCATAGCCATCCAGGTTGGGCATGGTGACATCCAGCAAAATTAAATCGGGCTTATTTCGAATCACCTGCATCAGCGCTTTGACCGGGTCGTCGATCATCACCACAGAGAACATTTTGTCGTCTAAAAAGTCATTAATAGCTCGCAGCACCGTCGGGCTATCGTCAATACAGGCAATGGTGTATTGAGTTTTTGCGCTACCTTTAACCGGGCTAGGGTTCACTCCCAGGGGTTGTGGTTTAACCGCCTCTGCCACGGCCATCCCGCGTCCGGCGGCCATCGTTCCATTACCCCGCTGAGGCATGGCCATTGAGCCATTGCTACGCCGCTGCTGCATGCGCCCATAGCACTCTTCCACGGTGGTTCTTAAATTGAGGTGGCAGTACCAGGGCATCGGCTCCAGACGGTTGACCTCAATTAGCTCATGGTTGCCCTCTCGCACCGCTAAAAAGGCTTCCACCACGTCCTTTGACATCGTTTCAATCAGGTTGGTGGCCTGGTTAATGGGCAGATGCTGCTGTTCTACCAACCAGCAAATAGCCCGATAGTCGGGACAATCGAGCGTGCCATCAACAGTGGAAAGTGATTGTTGCTCAAATAGCAGGCGGAGCTGAACCCGCAACGCGCTGACTAACCCCGGCACCTGCAAACTTAGCCGCCGCAAATGGGCGTCTAAGCGGTCAAACGCTCGTTCGGTGGTGGTGGCGTAGTTGAGCGCGCCCTGTTCTAAAAACAGCAGCCAGTGGTTAGTGGGGGTCATCACCTTGAGACATCCGCTGACCTGACGACTGCTTATTTGAGCCAGCAAGCTCAGCACATGTAGGGTGGGTTGCGGCGTTGGAGAGGCCATAGGAAGAGCCGTAAAAATCGGTTGTTGCATGGGATGTTCTAATGCAGGGCATCAGCAGTAGTAGATGTATGAAAATATGGCCCGCGCGAGATCTTCCTAAAAAAATCTCGCCGATGGCAAGGGTTGAACTACTAATAGTCAGAAATTAGAGGTAGATGCTAACTGTCTATTTAGGAGTCTATTTAGGACTCTATGCCCAGCAAAGCCGACCACTACCTTGGGTGGAGGATAGCCCTGGAGAGTGAGCGCATCACCTTTAGCGATGCTTTTTTAGCGAGGCTTAATTAATAAGACCTACACAACCCTGACCAACCAGCTTGAGGACTCCTTGGCTGAAGAGAGCTTCAAGAACGTTGATGTTTTACAGGCGTATTGGGATGGCTCAGGCAGATGCAGGGTAGATGCCAGCTTTAGAATCGGCGGTTGGTCATTGGCTCAGCGATAGTAATCAGACGGAATAACACTGACTCTGATTAGCTAAACCCATTGACGCAAGACCTCATCTTCATGGCTAAAACAAACTAAGAAAATACTTAGAAAACGTGACTAATAATCAGGAACGGCGCTCTAACTTTGCCTTTTGCATATATTGTACCAGCTTTAATAAACCTGAATATAAAAAACGAATAAATGACTGGATTGCGGAATCCATAAAGTTATAAGCATTCTATGAAGTTGTTACTTTGCGGAAAAAGTTTATCGGTTTTTAATCAGCTTCAGGTTCCCCATGAAAGAATGGCCAGTTTAACCCACCCCTGCCCCTCCCTGGAGGGGCTACTGTGTATACACAAGTTGTGAAACCCTTGTTGTATAAGCTTTTCCCTCTACCCCCAACCCCTTCTCC
>CAYUBC010000535.1:0-3122 GCA_964442885.1 uncultured bacterium
GCTCACGGCGTCGGATGTTCCTCCCAGTCTTTAGGGCAAGGCCCATCCAACCCCAGGTCGCCTACCAGGTAGGATCGACGCATAGATTAATAGTGAGCTGCGACTGACCGGGGGGAACTGCCGTAATGCAAGCGCAGATTGGGTCAGCTTCACCGGCAAGTTCAACCTCGCAGGCGTGACAAGACCCCATCAAGCAGCCGGTGGGAATAGTGACACCAGCCCGTGCCGCCACTTGCAAAAGCGGTTCGCCTACTTCGGCTTCTACCGTAACGTTGTCTGGCAAAAACTGGATGGAAACACGCATAGGCTTAGCCCGCTCAGGAGGGAGTTCTGGCTTGCTTGAGCATGGCCACCAGGGTGTGGTGGGCATCTTCGGCCCCGGCCAGGGTGTGGTCAAAGGCTATTCGCACGGGGGTTTCGGTACCGTCTACCGTGGCCATCAGGGTCATGCCCTCAGGGTCAACAGCGGTCATGGTGGCAGCCGTGGCAGCGGGCTGGTTACCGTAGGCCGTGACGTAGAACAGCACGGCATCGGCATGGTCTTTGTTCATGTGCTTGCAGATACGATCGCTGACGGCACTGGTAATTGGCTCAGGCATAAAAAATCTCGTAAACTACATCAACTAGCGCAATTAACTAGCGCAATTTGTTACCCAGCGTAACGTATCTCCTACCTCGATGATACCGTCACTCCCGGCTGATGCTGAGCATCCCTGGCCCACAGGTCATATTTTTCAAAGTCCCGGTGCCCACCTCACTTACCAGGTGGTTGGCCCCTGCTGCCGCCTGTTCGACCGAGAGCAGTTGCCCTGGCCCTGCTGCCGCCTACAGTGGCGGGGCAAAGAACCCAGTTGGCGGCGTATTGGCAAACGTCTGGTGCCAGATATGGCTACCCGGAAATCGCCCTCCTACTGTGTTGCAATTGTCGGCCAGGGTTACCATACCAAAACCTTTGTCACTACCCTTTACACCGCCCGGTTCGACAAAGCCACCCAGGATTGGTGGTATAGCAAGGGGCTGAAAAAGGAGGAGGAATGAGCCAGCGGCGCACGTCTATGCGCCCGTACAGGGTTCTCATTTTTTGCCTTCATCCCAGCGCCGACGCAAGGTTAGCAAGGGGGACTGGATGGCATTGAATCGGCTGGGTATCAGGCTGGGTTAATGGCGGTTGGCGAGCAGGTCATCCAGTTCGGCGTAGTCGGGTAGGGTGCAGTCGATAGCTACGCCCCGCCGCAGAACGACGCGATCGCCCTGAGACCGAGCCAGCAGTTCGTTGAAATTTCGAGCTTTGAACACGAGCAAATCGGCGTTGCCGCCAGGAGCAATCTGGCCCCCATTGGGTAGTCCCATCAGTTGAGCTGGTATCTGGGTAACGGCCTGGGGCCAGTCGGCCAGGGGGCGGTCAAGCTGGCCAATGCGTACCGATTGGTTAAATACCTCCAGCATGTCGTGGTCGCCGTAGGCAAAGAAGGCATCGCGGCAGTTGTCGCTGGCCAGAGCGACGGGCACCCCGGCCTGGTGCAGTTCTGGCAAGAGGGTCACCCCTCGGTAGCGCGGCATGCGCCCGGCCTGCCGGTCTTGCAGGTAGAGGTTGCACATCGGCAGGCTGACGATGGTTAGCTCCGCCGCTTTTACCAGGGCAATGGTTTTCTCGACCGCGCTCTCCTCCTGCACCGATAGACTACAGCAGTGGGCGCAGGTGACGGGGCCGCTAAAGTCGTGGCGAAGTTTGGCCTCGGCCACCAGTCGCAAGCCATCGGCGCTGGGGTCTAAGCTTTCGTCTACATGGAAGTCGAGGGCCAGTCCGTGGGCCTGGGCTAGTTCAAAGGCGCGGTCAATTTGCGCCTTCAGGCCGGGTTGGGGATAAATGACCCCGCCCAAAATGCCGCCGTAGTGGGCTACCAGGTCTGCTAAGTCCTCAGCTTCTGGGGATGCGTAGAGATCCATCCCCACCAGGCAGACTGCTTGCAGGGTAATTCTGCCAGCCCAGGCCGCCTGTAGGGATTGAAACACTGGAAAACTCACCGCCGCCTGCCCATCCAGACTATCCAGATGGGTACGGATAGCCTGGGTACCGTGGGCGTAGCTACAGCGCAGGGCAAAGTCCATGCGGGGCAAAAGATCAGCCGCCTGCCAGTGCTGGCGGCGATCCTGACTGGCGCACTCCAGGGCGGCCTCAAAGGTGCCATTGGGGTTGGGCGTGCGAGGCCAGGTGTGGGCCTTATCCAAGTGGGTGTGGCTATCTACAAAGCAGGGCCACACCATGCCCTGGCGCACATCCCAGGCGGGCTGGTCAGCCGGGGGCAGCCGATGGGCCGGGAGGATAGTGGCAATGCGCCCAGCGCAGATTTCGATATGGGCGGCCACAAGTTCTTCTTGCCAGGGCCAGGCCGCCAAGTCTGGAATCGGCGTCTGGTCAGGAACGGAGGCGTCTAAACAGGCCAGGGGTAGCCGCACATTCTGGAGCCAGTAGTGGGCATTAGCTGCGCTGAGGAAAGCAGGAAAAGTTGACATACAGCGTTTCTTTGCCGCGTGGGGTACAGTCTATTGCTTAACCATCAAGGTTGCATGGCAATCAGTTACATGGCGATCAGTTACATGGCGATCAATGTACCTCACTAGCTGCAAAAACGCTGTAGTGGTGCTTTGTCGTGATCAGAGGCCATTTGAGTTGCCGAACCAAGATCGCAACCGCCTACCGGGGTTTAGAAAAGCCACGCTCTATTTATCGCAGCCTGCCCCAAAAGGAGTACCCACTTCTCCCACGACACCGGCCTCTACTGCGGATGTTTGCGAACATTAAAACCGAGCTACAGGAACCGGGGGTCTGGGTGGAACGCTAAAGGCTAGCTTTGCTTGCCCTGCCCACACCCCCGGCTCCCTAATGGCTATCGCCTATCGCTCACTACTCACCCCCCGGCGGCGCGTCATCAGGCTAATGTAGCCGCCGCTGCGCCCGGTGTCTTCCACCGCTCGCAGGAATTCGTTGAAGCTGGGGGTGTTGGGCTGCACTGGGACGGGGGTTGACCACTCAATGCGATCGCAATAGCCCCGCGCGACCAGTTGCCGGATGGCGTCATCCACCGCCCCTGGGCTCCCCAGCAAAATGTGCCGGAGAATTT
>CAYUBC010000536.1:0-3119 GCA_964442885.1 uncultured bacterium
AGGGCACCGTGGATGGCTGGGTGGCGGCCACCGGCACTGGCGGCACCTATGCCGGTGCTGCGATGTTCCTAAAAGAGCGCAATCCGGCGGTGCGGTGCGTCGTGGCCGACCCTTTGGGTAGCGGCCTGTACAGCTACATCAAAACTGGAGAAATTAAGCTGGAGGGCCGCTCCATTACTGAGGGCATTGGCAATAGCCGCATTACCGCCAATATGGAAAATGTCCCCATTGACGATGCCCTTCAAATTGGCGACCCAGAAGCTCTCCTCACCCTTTATCAAATGTTGTATCGCGATGGGCTATTTATGGGTGGCTCTGTGGGCATTAATGTCGCCGCTGCCGTTAAGCTGGCTCAGCAGATGGGGCCGGGGCATCGCATTGTGACGGTGCTCTGTGATGGCGGGTCTCGTTACCAATCCCGCATCTACAACCGAGCCTGGCTGGAGGAAAAAGGGCTCTGGACTGACGACCTGCTGCCGGGTTAATTAGGCCACTTGGGGTGAGTAGCACAAGGCCACCGTGAGAAAAATTGCCCATTGCTAAAATCTATGGTTATGATCAGTGAGTTAACCCTGGCTGGTTGGCTCAATTGCTACTGCGGATTTTTTACCTAGGCTTACCCCTGTGACTGACTCCTCCGATAAATCCACACCCCAGCCCCATTCACACCCCCATTCACCGTTGGATCAAGACTTGTCCCACTCTCCTAATAAAAAACCTGCCGCTCAGCCAAACCCCTGGGTAGAAGTGTTCCAAACTATAGGGCTCAGTGTCGTTCTGGCCCTGGGCATTCGGCATTTTGTGGCAGAAGCTCGCTACATTCCTTCGGGTTCAATGGAGCCTACCCTGGAAGTTAACGACCGCCTGGTAGTCGAGAAGGTGAGCTACCACTTCAACCCGCCAGAACGGGGGGATATAGTTGTGTTTTGGCCCCCAGAAGGGCTAACCCCACCGGGCCAGCGGCGTGATGCCTTTATTAAACGGGTAATTGGCTTGCCCGGCGATGTGGTAGAAGTGCGCGACGGCCAGGTCTACATCAATAACCAGGTCATTGAAGAAGACTACATCAAAGCACCCCCCGACTATCAGTGGGGGCCTGAGCAAGTTGCAGAGGGTTCCTACCTGGTACTGGGCGATAACCGCAACAGCAGCTACGATAGCCACGCATGGGGCTTTTTACCCGAAGAAAACATTATCGGCAGAGCTGTAGTCAGGTTCTGGCCCCTAGATCGACTGGGCTGGCTTGATACCGAGAGCTACTAGCACACCGCTATAGCTTCCCGATAGCTCCCAGGGTTCCGCCCTGGGATACGTTGATATAAGGCTAATGGGCTAAACCTCGGCATAGGCAATAGGGTCTTCAGAAAGCTCAAGTAAAAGCGCATCAACGTCCTTGCTATAGCTAATTTTTTTTTACAACCTAGACCTCCTGCCAGGGCAAAAAGCAATGAAAAGATGAAGTCTATTCCCATGATTTAGCGGCCAGGGAGTTGTTTGCGATCGCGCTCATAGATTTCATACAGCTTCCTGCTGACTTCGATCGGGATACCAGCCACGGGAACCAAGAGTTTGGTCGCCTCCATGCCCCCTGCAAAAAGAATGCTAAAAATATCTTGCCAGCGTTGCCAGTTTTGCGGGTTTTGGCGGGGCATGGCTTCAAAGCCCTCGATCAATCGTTGGAATAGCTGCGCGTCGGTAGCGTTGGGATAGTTTTGGCGGAGTTTGGTAACTACGGTTTGAAGCTGTTGCTCAGCATCCGTTTGTTTGGGGTTGGGCACGTAGTTATGCTGCGTCTCGATGTAGGTATCGACTTGTTCAAAGACTTGTACTTTCTCGGCTTTAGGGAAGCTGTATTTTGAGGCTTCTGTCATGGGGATGGCTCCTGTCCAAGAATAAATTCCAGATTTTGGGCACCGTGGAGCACCCGAATAATTTCCACCGTGTCAGGCTGAATTTGATAGAAAATGATGTACTTATTAAAGCCTTTGACAGGGTATTGACGTACTTGGGCAAGTGTTGGATTCATGAAGCCACTGAGCCTGCCGATCTCAGGCATTTCGGCAATACGCTGAAAGGTCGCCTCGGCAGCATAGAGAAAGCGGTCGCCTGCATCAAGGTTATCAAGACTGATGTAGGTCGCATGGGCGATTAGGTCTTGAATGACGATTGGGCGTTTGGTCAGGTTAGCCATTTTGGAGGTGATCGCTTTGGTTTTGCTGAACAGCAGCGCGGATGGATTCCCAGTCATTAGTGGTCATGGGAGTGGCATCGCCAGAAGCTAACCCTTCAATAATGAGGGCTTCGAGGTGGTCCTTGCGGGCTTTGTCTTGTTGAATGAGGGCTTGAATGTAGTCGTCAGCACTGTTGTATTGGCCCGATGCCAGTTGTTCTTGCAGGTAAGCCGTTAGCGCTTCTGGGAGAGAGACGGTTAGGGTAGTCATGGGATGTGCCTTAACAAGGGTTTATATGTCTACCATAAGGGCAAGGAAACCGGCTTGGAGAAAATGGCGATCGCTGGTTACTGCGGTTGTTAAGTTATTAGCTTGCATGACCATAAAGGAGATACAGTCTGTTAAGCCCCAGGTTTTATCAAAACGAGATTGATACAGGTTCAAGGCTTGGGCAAGTAGATCGGTATCAACCCTGACAATGATCATATTTTCGGTACGATAGCACTGTTGGATAAACTGAACCGCGCCCTGCCGATTACGAGCGCTTAAGGCATTGCCGACTTTAACCAAGATTGCCTCTGTTAACCAGACTTCGGAAGCTGCGCGAACCCTCGGGAACAATACTTTAGCGCGCTCGTGGTAGTCATCTCGCGGGTTCAGCAGGGCTTGGATAAAAGCCGTGTCAATGAATAGGTGATCTTGAGTCATTCGTCGATTCCCTGACGTTTAGGGGTACCGTAGAGGTAATGATCATGCTCGGTTGACCAGTCGGCAGGAGCATCAACAGTGCCGATTAGAGATTCCAGAACATCCCACGCATCTTTTTCGGTTGGTTGGTGCTGTTGGCGAAGGGCAATAACGAACTGTAGAACCTGCTGCTGTAGTTCATCGGGCGGTAGTGCATTAGTGTACGGGACAGAGGAAAATCAGATGATGCTATCGAGATGA
>CAYUBC010000537.1:0-3117 GCA_964442885.1 uncultured bacterium
CCCAACACATTGACTATGCTGGCTTTCAGTCTCCCGATGACCTGCCGCAGTTTTTCCACCAAGCCGACATTTTTGTGCTGCCCAGCCGCTACGACGGTTGGGGGGTGGTGGTTAACCAGGCCCTAGGAGCCGGGTTGCCGATTATTTGCTCCGATGCGGTAGGCTCAGCTCCTGACCTGGTAGAACCCGGTCAAAACGGCGTCATCTTTCCGGTTGGGGATGTCGATGCGTTGTATGAAGCACTCAGGCACTACGTACAACATCCTGATGCTCTAAGAGCGGCCAGTCTGCATTCTGTTCAAAAAGCGACCGACTGGTTCCCTCAGGTGGGGGCAAAACGCTGGCAAGAACTGTGCCAGAAAGTTCTTGCCAATCGCTAGGTCAGCTTAGGAGCTTTCTTGGCAAGCTTTGCCCCTCCTACATCCTGGCTATTTCTCCCTTATTTCCTATGAAAGTCCTCTTCCTTGCCTCCTACTTCCCTAAACCCGACAATCCGGTGATGGGAACCTGGGCTTTGAGTCAGGCTCAGGCGCTGGTGCGTCAGGGTGTGGAGTTGGCTACATTGTCCTTTACCTCCTGGGTGCCGACTTGGGCCGCCCTCACTCACGGGGCTAAAGCCTACGCCCACTGCCCCCACCAAACCACCTGGCCAGGGTCAGTGACGGTGCAGTATCCCCGCTGGCTCTACTATCCGGTGCCGCCCCTCAAGCAGAGAGCTTACGTTGACCCGGCCCCGTACCTGCACATTACTCGATGGTCTGCCCAACGCACCCTAATTCGGGCTATCCAGCAGTTTCAGCCCCAGGTTATCTTTTGCCACCACAGCCTGCCCAATGGTTGGTTAGTGGCCCATTTACCGCCAGCCTATCGGCGTCCGCTGTTTGCTCTAGAGCACGACTACGACGAGGTGGCCGACTGTTTTCGGTTGCCCCGCCGCCGAGCCGCTATGCAGGGAGTAGCGGAGCGTGCGACTCAGCTAATGGCGGTTTCAACCCGCATGGAGAAGGATCTGAAAACGCTGTTCCCGGAAGCCAGTACTGCCACTCACTACAACGGCGTTGACCTGCCGCCCCCGGCTTTAGCCAGCACCCCCAGGCCGCCAGAGCTACAGGATAAGCAGGTAATTTTATCCTGCGCGCTGTTCTCAGAACGTAAGGGTATGCCGCTGCTGGTGGAAGCCTTTGGCGCGATCACCTCTCACCACCCCAGCGCGGTGTTACGCATTATCGGCGGCGGCCCGGAGGAGGCCAGGGTCAGGCAAACCGTTGATCGGCTTAAATTAGCCGATCGCGTTCAACTGCTGGGCAAGCAGCCCCACGACCGGGTACTGCAAGAAATGGCCTGGGCCGATGGCTTTGCCCTGGTGGGTTGGGACGAACCCTTTGCCACCGTGTACTTGGAAGCGATGGCGGCTGGTAAACCCATCATCTGCTGCCGCGATGGCGGTATCTGTGATGTGGTTAGGGATGGCCTCCACGGCTACATTGTTACCCCCAGGGAGGTGAAATCCGCCGCTCAGGCCCTGGATCGCCTGCTGACTAATCCCAGCCAGCGCCAGAGCATGGGGCAAAACGCCAGACATCTGATTGCCACCACGCTGACCTGGGATGCCCAGGCCCAGGCGCTGGTAGAGCGCTTTGAGCAAGCGTTAGCTCAGCTATAGTGTCCAGCCAAAACCAGTGTTTGAGATGTGATTGTAAGACCAAAGGAAAATTCCAGAGGGCCACGAGCCTAACCCATGTAGCTACAGAACTCGCAACCTCCAATTCAGCTAAACCCTAATCCGCCCACGCGGATGTACCCGCCCCCTGCCCCGGTGCCTGCGGGTACCGCTTGTTTGCTGGTGGGCATTGCTATGGCCTTTAGTCTCTATCCGGCTGAAGCTACAGCTACAGCTATGGCCAGTGCGGCGGCTAGTGCTGTGGGAATTGGTTTTTTAGGGAGCTTATTTTTTGATAGTCGCAAGGGGCTGCGTAACCTGTTGCGGGCTGATATTTTGTGCCTGGTTGGTATCTATGGCCTGACCTTACTTGAGTTTCTTTTTCCTCAAGAAGATTTTGAGGTGATGACTACCCCAACCGAGACGGCTATGGCGCTGAATATCGTGCTGGTTGGGATAGCCGCCCTGGCATTGGGTCGCCATTTAGTCAGACCCAAACTTATGCAGGCTCAGTGGTTAAATATTGCGGAGATCTCTAATCAAGCCCTGTTCCGCATCTTCTTAATTGGTGCCTTCTTTGGCTTCCTCAACATGTTGATATCCGTTGACTTCAATGTGCTTAAAATGATTGATGCCATGATGGGGCCGCGATTTACCCAGCCCTGGGGCCGGGGACGGTTGGGAGGCTGGAGCAGCCTTTTTATTGAGCTATCGCTAATGATTTACGTTGTTCCCCCCCTGGCTGGGGTAATTTTGAATCGGCGCAAATCTTTCTCGATGATTCAAATTGCGCTGACAATTGCCCTTTTAGCCCTAACCTTGTTTCACGGCTTTGCCGGAGGCACTCGCAACGTTTTTGTTGCTTTCTTAGCAACGTTTCTAATGGGCTATCTGCTGACCCTGCCTAAAAATACCTGGGTTAATACTTTGATACCCATCCTGCTCACAGTTTTTGTAGTTGTCTATGGTTCCTACCATATGCTCGAATTTAGAACTGTGGGTCTGCGCAACTACATTGAAGACCGGATCTACGCGGGCGAAAGCACCCGTGATACGCTTTCCGTTGACTATAATCTGGCTTCTATTGGTTGGATTGCCAGAGCTGTGCCTGAAAACTACGATTATTTAGGCTCAGAGATTCTGGTTTGGTCTCTGGTGCGCCCGGTGCCCAGAGCCATCTGGCCCGGTAAGCCCGAAGGTTTAAGCGTCAGCATTGAAGAAATTGCCGGGGCCGAGGGTTGGACGGTAGCCGCCACTTACCTGGGCGAAGCCTATATGATGGCCGGGATGGCTGGCGTTATTGCGGTATCGCTGGGGTTCGGCGCGTTAGCGGCCTGGTGGAACCGCATGGCTATGGCCCATCAGTCTGACTATGCTTTGATTGTCTATGCCCTGGGGTTCTTTGCGGCGGGGGTGACGATGCGCAGCATGTTCTGGCTTACCACCACCATGCTGCC
>CAYUBC010000538.1:0-3107 GCA_964442885.1 uncultured bacterium
CATGCCAAAACCAATCGACCTTGGAATTGCCTGTTTAGCCCTCATGCCAATCGGAGCCGCCCAGGTCTCTTCTGCGGCTCCCCAACTACCCATCGAAATCGCCCAATCAACCACGCCGCTCGTGGCCGACCTCTGCCCCCATGTCACCTGGGCCGATGGCTTCCGCATTGGTGAACTGGTGCCCCTTGCCCCCGCTCAGTATCACCCGGCGACGGTGATTGTGCTGACTCCCCTGCGGTCAGGCTATGGGTTTAAGGGGGCGGTCATCACTGACTTGGCGGTAGGCACCCGCGTCACTGTTACCGGCGAAGTCTGGGATATGGGCTGCAACCAGTGGATGGCTGTCCCTGGCGACCAACAGCCTGCCTTCATCCACGGCAATGCCTTGCTCAATCTCTAGTCCGTTTCACTCCTGGGCAGATGGCTGCCCAGGAGTGCCCCACCCGCTTCATCCCCATCATCCTCGGAGGAAAGTCCCCATGACGCTTGCTGCCCTATCTCCATCCTCTGACCTGCCCCCCTTTCAAGGTCGAGGCATTATCGAGAGCACCATTACCCCCTCAACCCCAGGGCGCGTCTACTTTCAAGCCTCCTACTGGCCCGCTCGCTTCTTTCAGCCCGAAGTCACCGCTGACCTGCATCCCGGTACCCCCGTTGAAGTTGTAGATCGTGACGGTCTGACCCTCTTGGTCAAGCCACTACCCTAGCGGAGGCCAGACCCGTGAAACAGCAACAGCCGCGCAGATGGCTTTTAGAATTGACGTTCATCGTTGTGAAACACTTCTTGCTGGCTCTAGCAGGCTGCACCCTTGCCTACATCATGGCCTTCATACTGGAGTGTTGGTTGATTACCGAGATCATTATGGTTGCTCTAGAGCACTTGCTGCTCTGTGCCTCGGTGTTGATTGGCTGCCTGACTGCGATCTCAATCATCGCCGAGTCCATTCGACACTAATTTTTCAGCGGATTACAGCCCCATTGCCAGCATTGGTATCGTCTGTGATGAAAGTAGGCACCCTGACTTATCAAGCCGCTTTCATCTAGATCACAACTCCGGCACCTGTAGATCGCGCTTCTTCCCGGCGTATTGGCGGTAGATTACTTCCGGGCTGTTGCCCACCCACTTAGCCACATCCTTGGCGTCAATATCTGTCTCCAAACACAGGGTAATAAGCGTGTGCCGACCCTGGTACGGGCGACGATACTTGCTTACCACCCCCTGCTTCACCAGCTGCGTCACCAGGCCATCGATCTTCTTACCGTGGCGATTCTTGTACCCCTTCCAGGCGTGGTTAAGAAAATCGCCAAAGTCGATGATGCCCTGCTTCTTGCTGCGAAAGAAGGTATAGCGTTGGCCTGTGCGATTAAAACAGATGCTACGGCCACTGGCAAATACGGGGACAGCCCACCGGCATGATCCTCCGGGTTGCAGTCCTCCGGGCGCATCACCTTCAAAATATCCTTCAGCTGCTCTGGCACTGTAGCAATGGGCATAACCGTCGATAGCGATGCGGCGGGCTTGTACTTGTTCAGGCTGGCGCCAAACTCGCCTTAATCAATCCTAAACATGTCCAAAACAGCGACGACGAGAGCTACACCGAAGTGCTGCACTCGCCGTCTGAACGGGCCTCTGGGGGCTGAATCGAGTGGTTTACCGTAAAGGCGACAGGCGGATTCGAACCGCCGAATGGAGGTTTTGCAGACCTCTGCCTTACCACTTGGCTATGTCGCCGCTTTGCTTTACGAGTATAGCAAACTCAAGCTAGAAGTTTGGTTATCCTCGCCTACTGCCTTTTCCTGCTAGCGTCCAGTACGGGCCTAAATGTACTCTCTTGGCAATACCGATAGATCTAAATCTAAAATCCCCAATCCAAAATGGCCCTACACCGCCAAAAATTCCTGAATAATGTCATTCGTCAACTCACTGGTCGGGCCATTGGACACAATGCTGCCCCGCTGCATGGCGTAGTAGTAGTCAGCCTGGCGAACAAAGTGGAGGTGTTGTTCCACCAGCAGCACCGAAATGCCGGTGGTGCGGATGATTTGCTTCACCGCCGCTTCAATGTCGAGGATGATGGAGGGCTGAATTCCTTCGGTGGGCTCATCCAGCACCAGCAGCTTGGGTTGGCCCATGATGGCGCGGGCGATCGCCAACTGCTGCTGCTGCCCACCACTGAGGTCGCCCCCCATGCGAGTCAGCATGGTCTTGAGGACAGGGAACAGATCGTAGATAAACTCTGGCACCTCAGCCTTGGCCTTGCCGCGATCTCCCAGGGCTTCCTGGCCAATCAGCAGGTTTTCTTCCACGGTGAGCCGAGGGATAATTTCGCGGCCCTGGGGCACGTAGCCAATCCCCATGCGGGCGCGGCGATCAGGGGGGAAACCGGTAACCGGCTGCCCCTCAAAACGAATTTCCCCGGTGCGGGGCCGCAGCACGCCCATGATGTTTTTCAGCAGGGTGGTTTTGCCCACCCCATTGCGGCCAATCAGACACACCATCTGACCTTTGGGCACCGTCAAGCTCACATCACGCAGAATGTGGCTTTCACCATAGTAAAAGTTCAGGCCGGAAATCTCCAGCATGGGGGCTGTGAGGGGGTCGTGGTAAGTGGGAGAGGGGAGGGTGGCAGTCATTGGGATTGTGGATTTTGGATTTTGGTAGGCAATCCCCTCCTGGGAGGAGCAGGGGTGGGTTAGGGATTTGGCAGGCAATCCCCTCCTGGGAGGGGCAGGGGTGGGTTAGGGATTTGGGATTTTGTTAGTTTCTGGTAGCTAGTTCTTGGAGGGCGGCGGCTTCTAGGCGGCTAACGGTTTCGGGGGGTAAGTCGAGCAGAGTGAGCAGTTTGTTGTAGACAATGGCTTCGGTTTCGTTGATTTGGTTGGAGCTAATCACTTCGTAGCTGAGCATCAGGGCTTGTTCTTTAAGGGCTGGGGTGGTGAGTTGGGGCACCAGGTCTTCCAGGGGAATTTCTCTGGCCATCAGGGTTTTCAGGTCGCCGCGCACATCGGCCTGTTGGGTGGGGTCGTGGGCAAATTTCTGGCTGAGGCGGTCTAGAATCACCTCCTGCTGGATGGGGGCAAAGTTGTCGTCCGCCCAGGCCATAGTG
>CAYUBC010000539.1:0-3096 GCA_964442885.1 uncultured bacterium
CAGGCGTACCGGAAATAACGACCTGGCCCGGATTATTGTCATTCGCTAACACCACCCCAGGCGTAGCCTCTAGTTTGGCCATTAGCTCATCCATATCAAACCCCAGCAGAGCGGCCATTTGCCCATCGGACGCCGCTGCCATAAGTTCGGCCCGTTGCTTGACCAGTTCTAACCCAGTGGCAAAGTCAAACACGCCCGCTGCATAGAGCGCCACATATTCACCCAAACTGTGGCCAGCCACCGCATCGGGCTGGTGGCCCTGTTCCTGCAGCAAATCGACCAGAATGCTCTCGATTACGTAAAGACAAGGCTGCGTATAACGGGTGTTAGAGACCTTGTCGTCGGCATCCTGCACCAGCTCCGGTACTGCCCAGCCCAGCACCGCCTCCGCTTCGGTCAACCGAGCCTGCGCCAGGGGCAAGTCCACCAAATCCATACCCATGCCAATGGCTTGCGAACCCTGTCCAGGAAATACCCAGGCCGTTTTTGTCATGGTCGTTACTCAACCTCGTTACCCAACACAGACCATAGGATACTGTCTCACAAAATGTTCACCCTAAGCATCCGGTTGGCGATGGCGGTGCCCAGCAAAATCAACCTGCAGCCCAAAATCATGGAGAGCGTCACGGCCTCTTGTAGAACGAGCGCTCCCCACAGCATGGCAAACAGCGGAATCAGATAGGTGACCGTGAGGGCTCTGGTGGAGCCAATCGACGTCTTAATTACTCCAGGTGTTTTTGCCTTGTTCAACATTGTTTGGACAATTGAGCAATGAGCAGTAAAAGCGTATCAATTTTTTCGCGTAGGCGGCTGGCGGGTTGGTCGGAGTGGTTGATCAGGATGCTAAACACCAGGGGATCGTAGTTGGGGGGCTGGAGATAGCCCGATAGCCCTACATTGCCGGTTAACGCCCCGGATTTGCCCTGCACTTGGCCGGAGAGAACCGTGTTCTGGAGCCGATTTCGCAGGGTGCCGCTGACTCCGGCAACCGCCAGGGAACTGCGAAAAGTTTGGCTATCGGGGTGAAGGGCCATAGCTTGCAGGGTGCCTACCAGTGCCGCTGGCGTCACTAAGTTATGGCGCGACAGGCCAGAGCCATCGGCGATTCGCAGCCCCTCTGTAGAGATGCCCAGTTCAGCCAGCACTGCTTTCACCGCCTCCCCTCCAGCCTGACTAGCCTCGGCTGGGGGAGTGGCAGAAAATTCCACGCCCAGGGTTTTTAGCAGCACCTCCGCCGTCAGATTGTCGCTATCGCGGTTGGCCGGAATCAGCAAATCCCTCAGCGGTGGTGAGGTAACCGCGGCCAGTTCTGCCCCTGGCGAGGGCAGTGGGGTTGGGGTAATTGCCGTTTGAGCCACCGGTATAGACTGACGCGCCAACGCCCTCTCCATCGCGGCAGCGAACTGTTGAGCGGGGTTGAGCACGGCCAGGTTGTAGGTGCTAGGCGAGGTGCCCTGGGCCAGTTGTCCAGTAATTTGCAAACTGGGGGAATCGCCCGTGCGCCACAGGCTGATGGGTAGAGGGGAGTTACCAGCGGCTATGGTCAGGGTCCTGTTCACCACTGGCCAGGGGCCAGCTGGGAGAGTTTGCAGCCCGGTAATGTCCAGGGGTTGACCAACCTGGGTTGGTGCCATCTGCACGGCTACGGCGTTACGGTTAACTATCAAGCTATTGACCGGGGCGGCATAGGCAAACTGGGCATCTTCCCACTCCCAGGTGGGGTTGGTAGCAAAACCCGGAAAGTAAGAGTCGTCTACCACCAGACGGCTGACCTGGGTAACGCCCGCCTGGGTCAGTTGTTGGGCCAGGGCCTCTAGTTGGGCCGTGGCCAGGGTCGGGTCACCCCGCCCGACGACTCGCAGGGTGGTGACTCCGCCAGCGCCAGGGGGGCCATAGACAGAGGTGCGCAGGCGATAATCTGCGCCTAAATGGTGCAGCGCTGCCGCCGTTGTGAGCAGCTTGATGTTGGAGGCAGGGGTAAAGCGGCGATCGCTATACCTGGCATAAATATCCTGCCGATTTTCAGGTGAATCTGCCTGGGTTTGCAATAATATCCCAACGTAAGCCCCCTCCAGGGGAGGTTTGCTCAACTCTGCCTCCAGGCGCGTAGCCAGCTGAGCCGGGCAGAGATTGGCCTGCACCGGGGATGCAGGCAGTAAAAGGCCCAGAGTAGCGGACATTGTAGTGGCCATTAGCGCCCACCTAGGGGTCAAACCAAACCAGCGTTTCAATGCCTTAGCCTCCCTCCCACCGTTCCATCTGCATCTCGGCTGAATTCCTCCCGGCTGCTCGGGTTGCGGTTGAGGCGGATACCCGCCTGAGTCATCCATTGGCTGGTTGCCTTTACCGACCCAGCAAATTAGGCACATCTTCACAGCCCCCCGGCACCGTGGCCCGGGTAGCCGAACCGCCCCAGGCGCAGCAGTACCAGCGCTGGTCGGCGGAGAGGCGCTGCACGCCGGTCAGGTTAACGCCTTCTACCACAGCGCCCGTATGAGCCCCAGTTTCATAATCGGGGATGCCCGTGCGGGTGCGGGGCGAGGCAGTTTTAACCTCACCGTAGAACAGGCGCGCCCCCATCAGGTCGGCCCCAGAAAGGTTGGCTTCGTAGAGAATAGTGCGCGAGAAGTTGGTTTTAACCAGGTCGCAGGTCTTCAGGTTAGCGCGGATGAGGTTGGCCTCACTGAGGTCGGCCCAGCGCAGGTCGGTGCCGCCCAGGTCGGTCACGGCCAGCATAGCGCCCAGGTCAATCACGCGGGTGCCGCTCAGCCGGTCTTCTTCGTAGCCGCCGCGCCCGTCTAGAATGGCTCGGCCCAGGCGGTTATCCCGGCGCAGGGGGGTCAGCAAGCGAGAGCGGGAGAGAAACCGAACTACCTTGGCCTTGCCATTGGCATCCACGCTGCTGAGAATGGCAGCGGTGCGAGCCTCGGCAATAATCCGCTCCTGGGGCCAGTCTTCCAGCAGGCCCTCTTCATCCAGCACCAGTTCAGAAATGCCCTGGAAGTAGGCATCGATGGTTTGCTGTTGGGTAATCAGGTTTTGTTGCAGAGTGAGATCGCGGGAGATCACATACTGCCGCCAGGCCACAAACAGGGC
>CAYUBC010000540.1:0-2588 GCA_964442885.1 uncultured bacterium
GAAGGTCGCTACGAGCGCCGCCTTGAGGCCGCTGGCTACGAAATTCTGAAATTAACCGCACGGGGGCTGGGGGATTTAGCCTCTTACCTGACGGATGTTCACGGCGTGCGCCCTGCCCACCTGGGTAAGAAGACCGTTGGTAACCAGGCCGCAGTGGGCTACACCTACTTTATTCCCCCCATGTTGACCTACCGCTTAGAAACCCTGGCTCCCAAGGCTAAGGGGATGGTGCTATGGCTGATTGAAGGGCATATTCTCTCGCGCCAGGAAATTGCTTACCTGATTAATCTGCCAACCGTTGAACCGCGGGTGCGAGTCGTGGTGGAAATGGGCGGCGAACGCTACTTTAGCTGGGAACCGCTGGCCAAAGCCTTGTAACAGAAATCCTTCTGACGTTTTCTTGGTTTTAGTGATACCTTCCTCACCGCCTTCTTGGATTAGTTCGCGCTTGCCAGGCCCTCACCGATCGCTTCAGGCTGGGCAGTGGGTTAAGTTGATTTGCGGTGCCAGCTACCAGGACATGCCCACCATTCGGCGGCTAGTGATGCTCTACGCCCTGGCTGGAGTGGATTGTATTGATGTCGCCGCGGATCCGGCCGTGGTAGTAGTAGCACGGCAGGGGTTAGAGGATGCGGTGCAATTATCGGGGTATTTGGGGCCTCACCGCTCTCTTCTCGCTGATTTACCCTGGCTGATGGTCAGCCTTAACGATAGTGAAGACCCTCACTTTCGTAAGGCTTACTTTGAGGCCGCCCATTGCCCGACGGACTGTGATCGCCCCTGCGAAACCGTCTGCCCCACAACAGCGATTCAGTTTAGTGGCATTGGCCAAGGGGGAGTCCTGCCCGATTTATGCTACGGCTGTGGTCGCTGCCTGCCGGTTTGCCCGATTGGCAACATTGTGGCCAAGGCCCGCCAGGCCAAGCCAGAGGACTTTCCCCCAGAGGGGCGGAACCAGATTGATGCGGTTGAAATTCACACCCAGGCGGGCCGTCAACCGGAATTTGCAGCCCTGTGGCAGCGGCTAGCACCCTGGCGCAGACACCTCAAACTTATTTCTATCAGTTGCCCTGACGATCCCCAGATCGTCGCCTATCTCCAGGATTTATACGCCATCATGGCCCCTTTGGAGATTCCCCTAATCTGGCAAACCGATGGCCGCCCCATGAGCGGCGACCTGGGCAAAGGCACCACCCACGCCACCATTCGACTGGCCCAAAAAATTCTGTCGGCTGGGCTACCGGGCTACGTGCAGTTAGCCGGGGGCACCAATGGCTACACTACCCGCAAGCTGCGGCGACTGGGACTAGTCTCCGCCGCCCATGGAGCGGCTGCGCAGACTGCGGGAAGTCCGGCGGCTGAATCATCCCCCAGCCAACCTACCATCGCGGGTATCGCCTACGGCAGCTATGCCCGCGCCCTGGTCATGCCACTCCTCGACAGCATTGAAGCAGACGTTCAGAAATGGCTAACGATTAGCGGGGCAGAAAGTGGTGCCAAGGCGACGAATCAGCCACAAATTGTTGACAAATTGAACCGAGCCTGCACATGCTCAAGGATAGGATCTATGGTTGAGATAGATGATCCCAGTGCCCTAACCCTAGGGCTCGACCGGGCAAAGCAGTTAGTTGGAGCTTTAAAGGATGGAGAAATTTAGAAATTGCCCTTGCCCTCAACGGCGGGTCTTAATGTAGCGTTCAACCGCTCACAAGTCCGTTGCTTTAACATTGTGGACATCGGTTCCAAATACTTTATGGTTAGCGATCACGACGAAACTTCCTTTGACCAACGTCATCCGGTTATAGAATCTGCCGCAGAACGGTCTTTAAGGCCAGAACCAGATTCCCACCCAGTTCCGATTCAAGCCGTCACAGCCGACTCTGCCTTGACCGACGACCTTGACCAACTCCTGGCTATCCTGCCGCCGACCATCCGCGCCAGTCTGATTGAGCATCCCCAGCGCTCAACCCTAATTGAGGTAGTTCTAGATTTGGGGCGATTGCCTGAAGCAAGATTCTTTGGCCGCGCCGAATACCTTTCAGAAACCCCAGTCACCCATGCTGACTTAGAACACTGCATCAAGCGGGTGGGCACCTTTGGGGGCGACAATCGGGCTGGCATTGAGAAGACTTTACATCGCATCAGTGCTATCCGCAACCGATCTGGGGAAATTATCGGGCTAACCTGTCGGGTAGGCCGCGCTGTCTTTGGCACCATTGGCCTGATTCGCGATCTGGTGGAAACCGGCAAATCCATCCTCATGCTGGGGCGGCCTGGGGTAGGGAAAACCACCGCCCTGCGGGAAATTGCCCGGGTACTGGCTGACGATTTGCAAAAGCGCGTGGTGATTATCGACACCTCCAATGAAATTGCTGGCGATGGCGACATCCCCCATCCCGCCATTGGTCGGGCTCGCCGCATGCAGGTTGCTCAGCCCGAAGAACAGCACCGGGTGATGATCGAAGCGGTAGAAAACCATATGCCCGAAGTCATCGTTATTGACGAAATTGGCACTGAACTGGAGGCTCTAGCCGCCCGCACTATTGCTGAGCGGGGGGTACAACTGGTGGGTACTGCCCACGGTAACC
>CAYUBC010000540.1:2598-3087 GCA_964442885.1 uncultured bacterium
CGGTTGGAGAACCTGATTAAAAACCCAACCCTGTCGGATCTGATTGGCGGCATCCAGTCCGTTACCTTAGGCGATGAAGAAGCCCGCCGCCGGGGTAGCCAGAAAAGCGTGCTAGAGCGCAAAGCCCCACCGACCTTTGACATCGCTATCGAAATGCTGGAGCGGCAGCGCTGGGCCGTACACGATGATGTCACCCTGACCATTGACAACCTACTGCGAGGGCGGCAGCCGGGGCTGCAAATTCGCACCCTGGATGAAAACCAGAAGGTGGTGATTACCCACGAATTACCCGGCTCTGGGCAGGAAATCATCAAGCCTGCTCGGCAGGGGTTAGGCTGGCGAGCGGCTGGCCAAATGGTGCCACCAGCGGCACCCGTCAGCCTGACCAGCCTCCCCTATTCCCGGCTAGGTAACGGCGGTCGCAGTAGCAGCCTTGGCAGCGATGAGCCTCTGCCACCAGCCACCTCAAGGTTTATGGATCTCCTCAAT
>CAYUBC010000541.1:0-3078 GCA_964442885.1 uncultured bacterium
GATGCCTTGTTTTTCTCTATCCTTTACGTTAGTCCACTACCAATCATTGAAGTGTTATCTGAGAGTACGGAAGCCTATGATCGCGGCAACAAGTTTTTTCGCTACCGCCAAAACCCACAATTGCAAGACTATATGTTAGTTAGTTCTCAGAATATCGCGATTGATCTCTACCGCAAGACTCCTAACGGACGATGGGAAATCCTCAACTTTCGGGCTGGAGAGATGGTGGAATTGCAATCGGTTAATTTAACTTTCCCGATTGAGCACGTCTATCGAGGAATTGACTTTTCAGAAGTCGCCGTTTAGCAAAAAAACATCTTTATCAGCAAACCCACCGCCGTTCCGTCTGTTTCCGTCATCTACGCCCAAGATGGCACTTCTACCAAAACCAACGCTCTGGGTATGCGCCCCATACAGGAGCGCGCTTACCAAAAGCGCGGTGAGCAGTGCCTGCTGGTCAAAATACCCATTACCCTTAACCCCATGACCAATCCCCTTCCCTCCTGGAACGATGGCGTGGCCAAAACCGCTATTCTCGACTTTGTGGCCACCGTGACCACGGAGGGCAGCCCTAACTTTGTGCCTGCCAGCGATCGCATCGCCGTTTTCGACAACGACGGCACCCTCTGGTGCGAGTACCCCCTGTATGTGCAGGCCTTCTTTGTCTTTGATCGTATTCGTGCCCTGGCTCCCCAGCAGCCGCAGTGGGAGAACCAGGAACCCTTTGCCTCCGTGCTGAGGGGAGATTTGCAGGCGGCATTGGCGGGGGGTGAACCCGCGTTACTGGAATTGGTGATGGCCACCCATGCGGGCATGACCACCGACGAGTTCACGGTGATCGTCAAAGACTGGCTGGCGACGGCAAGGCATCCCCAAACCCAGCGGCGGTTTACCGAGATGGTGTATCAGCCCATGGTGGAACTGCTGGCCTACCTGCGGGCCCACGACTTTAAGACCTTTATTGTCTCCGGCGGTGGGGTGGAGTTCATGCGGGCCTGCGCTGAACAGATCTATGGCATTCCACCGGAGCAGGTGATCGGCAGCAGCGGTCAGACTCAGTACGCCCTGCGCGATGGCAAACCGGTTCTTCTACGCTTGCCCGAACTTTATTTTTTCAACGATGGAGCAGGTAAACCCGCCGCCATTCAGCACCATATTGGCCGCCGCCCAATCGCTGCCTTTGGCAACTCCGATGGCGATTTGCAGATGCTGCAATGGACCACAGCCGGCGAGGGAGCGCGCCTGGGGATGATTGTGCGCCACACCGATGGCGATCGCGAGTTTGCCTACGATAAGAGCGCCATGGGCAGCTTAGATGTAGCCCTCACCGAGGCTCCCCAGCAGGGCTGGGTGGTGGTAGATATGCAGCGAGATTGGCAGCAGATTCTGCCGTAGGGTACTACGGCAGAAATAAGCTTGCCGTTCAGGAAACTTGAAATACTGATGACCTAAGGATTTTCCACTTTGAATTTTGCATTTTGAACTCCGCGTAGCGGTACTAGCTCACCGCCTATCAAACCATGCTATTGGGCTGGGCTATGATCATCACCAGCACCTCTGGCTAACCTGCCATGACCGACGCCGACTTCAAGGCTAAACTCAAGCAACAACTCCCCGATTTGCTGCGGCAAGATGCCGAAATTCGGGCGCTGGTGCTGCAAACCGTCGAGCATTACTTCGCCAATCGCCAAGAAACCGAAAGCCGGTTTGACCGGGTGCTGGCGCAGCTAGAGCGAGATCGTGAAGAACAAGCCCTCAAGTGGGAAGAAAACACCCGCCAGTGGCATGAAACCCTGGCCCGCCTGGATCGCGAGCAGGCGGAGCACACCCGCAAGTGGGACGAGCAGAACCGCAAGTGGGACAAGCAAAACCGTAAGTGGGATGAGCACACCCGCAAGTGGGACGAGCAAGCCCGCCGTCAGGATGAAACCCTGGCCGAAATCAAGGCGATGAACCGCAAGCACGACAGCACCATCGGTGCCCTGGGGTCGCGCTGGGGGTTGTATACCGAAACGGTCTTCCGCAAAGCCCTCAAAGGCATTTTGGAAGACTCCTTTGGGGTTGAGGTGGTCAACGTTGTGGAGTACGACGATGCTGGGGAGGTGTTTGGCCGCCCCGAGCAGATCGAGCTCGACCTATTGATCAAAAACGGCGATTTGATCCTTTGCGAGATCAAGTCATCGGTCAGCAAACCCGACTTGTACGCCTTCGTGCGCAAAGTGGACTTCTACGAAAAGCGCCACCAGCGACAGGCCACTCGCAAAATTGTGATCTCGCCGATGGTGCATCCTTCAGCCCAGCCCATTGGCCCCCGCCTGGGCATTGAAATGTACAGCTATGCCGACGATGTGCCCCCCATGCCAGAGGGTGGGGCCTACTGAAGAGGGGTGCTAGTGTAGGAGGCCTGGCCTGGAAGCCAAATTGATGCTAAACGCGAGCGTGCTGACGTTTCAAGAATTTGCCACCGGCTGCGCGTGCTCTCCTATTCAGCAGGATGGGCAGGAATTGGCCTCTTAGGCCGCAGCTCTGATTGCTCTGACCGCTACAGTAACCGGTATCTATCCTTAGACTAAACGGTAGTCGCTCAACCCCAACGGCCCCAAACCTGTCATGGCTTTTACCAGGGTGTAATCAGCCCTGAACCCTGAGGCATTCTTGTCGTGCGCAGTGTCCCCAGGTTGAGGGCTGACATGGGAGTCAATTTGATGTTGAAGATTCGGATCACCTGATCTCACCGGAAGAACGGCTGCGGGTGGCGATGGCCATTCAGTAAGTCAGGTTGGCTGCGATCGCTCATGCTGTGTTAAGGCGCAGAGGGGCGATCTCCACAACTGCCTTAAAACTCTTCTCAGCGGCCTGTTGCGCTAGAAAACAAATGTGTCTGGGTTCCACCGATCGCTGCCCCAGTATAGCTTCAGCAGCCTTCAACTCTTCTGGGGCATAGCGCAGCCATCTGTGGCCTTGCTGGGTCAGGGGGTTCTAACCGCTGAAACGCGCGGCAGCCAACCTTTTTAGGGATTCGCCGGGCCATTCATAAGCAATGCTTTGACAAAATAAATAAACACTAAAGCGTTTATT
>CAYUBC010000542.1:0-3054 GCA_964442885.1 uncultured bacterium
ATCCACTGATTTAGGGGTACCTGGCGAGCCGTTTGGGGAACTTGCAGCACGTGCTGCTGGCTATCGGCGATGGAGTGAATGCGCTGGAGGCTAACCAACTCCTGGGGACTGAGCCCCGCCCCAAACAGAACGTAGACAATCGCATAGGTCTGCACACCCTCTTTACGGGCGGCTTGCAGGATGGCTCGTACCAGCGGCCCCGGTAGATCTTGCACTGAGGTTTCGTGACCTCCCCGTTGAGCGCTAGCCAGGGCCAGGGTTGAGGGTTGGCAGGCACTCTGCACTAACTGAATGACCGTTTGCACAAAAGCCGCCTGGGTAGGCCAGAGGTTCTGAAATTCAGTGGTTAGCGCCATGAGTGCATACCCCAACAGCAGCGTGTTGAGCGTACTCGCCAAAACAGACACAGGCAGGACGGGGGTAAGCCCCTGCCGCGCCATCACCGTAGCCAAATACTGCTCTGTAAAGCGATGCACCTGAGCCAGCCCAGCGGCGATCACCTGGCGGTTTTCTGGCGGGTACTGCCCAGCTTCACCCACCAGGGAGCGGGCCAATTCCTGGCTGCTTTCCACGGCCGCCAGATAGCTCTCGGCGTAGACTTGCAGGGCTACATCGAGGTTCTCGGCCTGGGCGGCTTGCGGCCCTAAATTATGGCCTAACGGAGCTAGGATATCGGCCTCTTGCAGCACGGCTAAAAGCAAGCCATGCTTGCTGCCAAAATTGCGAAACAGCGTCACCTCGTTTACCCCGGCCTGCTCCGCAATCTGGCGGGTCGGGGTATTGGTAATTCCCTGGCTCGCAAACAGCTCCAGAGCAGCCTGAACCATGCGCTGGCGGGTGGTAAGTTTTGAATTAGCCATACATACTGCAAGCAGTACTTGCATTTTAACGGTCAGCTTGCTAGACTCTAATGCAAGCAATGCCTGCAAATACAGTAAGCGTTGCTTGCATTTTACCTGAGGCTTTCTATGGCAGCAACATCAACTCAAAAACCGCGACGGCCAGCCGCGCCTACGGGGTCAGCCCTGCCCTTTAACTGGCCATCGGCTCTGTTCTTTGCCGCCGTGCACGGTGTAGCCTTGCTAGCGGTGGGCTGTTTTTCCTGGTCGGCCCTGCTGGTAATGGTAGGGCTACACTGGCTATTTGGCAGTATCGGCATTTGTTTGGCCTACCATCGGTTGCTGACCCATCGCAGCTTGCGAGTCCCCAAATGGTTGGAATATGGTTTGGCCACCATCGGGGCTATGGCGCTTCAGGGCGGCCCCATTTTTTGGGTGGCGGGCCATCGTCAACACCATCTCTACACCGAATATCCGGTACGCGACCCCTACGCCGCCAGCAAAGGCTTTTGGTGGAGTCATATGATGTGGCTGCTCTACCATCGCCCAGAGACCTTTGATCGCCAGGTATACAGCGCCTTTGCCCCCGACCTAGCTCGCGATCGCTATTACCAATGGCTTGATCGCTACTTTCTACTACTGCAAGTGCCACTGGCTTTGCTGCTCTACAGCCTGGGAGGTTGGCCCTGGGTGATCTACGGCGTCTTTCTGCGAGCCGTGACCCTGTGGCACTCCACCTGGCTGATTAACTCGGCCACTCACCTGGTAGGGCCACGCCGCTTTGCCACGGAGGATGGTTCCCGCAACCTCTGGTGGGCGGCTCTGCTGACCTACGGCGAAGGCTGGCACAATAATCACCATGCGTTTCCTAATGTGGCCAAAGCGGGTTGGCGCTGGTGGGAAGTAGATGTCACCTGGTGGGCCATCCGCCTGCTGGAGGGGCTGGGCTTAGCTAGGCAGGTAGTACGTCCACCCGCCAAGCTCTAGGCAAATTGGTACCAGGCAGTTATCCCGCTGGTTAGGACGAGTAGCGCACCTTGCCTACCCCTATCTCAGCACTGCGGTAGAGGCTAGTAGGGCTATGGCTTAGTAAGGTGAGGGCAGCTGTTATGAGGCTTGACCAATGACACTCTTACTACAGACCGCAACGCATAGTGCTCCCTACTGGTCTACCCTGACTCTCCTGGTTGGCTTGGGGTTTGCCGCCGCCACCCTAATTGGCTCCATCGCCTGGTACAACTCGAAACGCCCCGTCGGCTGGGAAGACAAAGAAAAGCCCGACGTAGTGCCCGATATTCCCAGCGACAGGTCTGTTTAATTGTGCTAGCCTGGTACGAAGTTATTAGGCCTACCGCAGAGCTCTCAGTCCTTTAGCGACGAGTGTACAGCTCTGCGGTAGCTTACATAGATTAAGCCAGTCAACGCCCGTGCTCGTTTGACCACAGGTAGAGTGCCTTAGATGAGGGTTTGCCGTTTTGGTAAATCCAAGCTTCGTTGGTCTAAGCCTCACCTCAGTCGAAGGAGTTATGGTTATGGTTGCACAGTGCTCAAGCCGTGGTCGCACGCTCACTAGTTTCAGGTCGCGCTCTGTTCTCGTCGTTGATGACGATGACGATAGCCTGATGGTGATCGCCCACGTTTTAGAGCAGTTAGCCTGTGAAGCCTGCTTTGTATCCGATGGTTACGGGGCCTTGATAGCGGCGCAGCGTTATCAGCCTGCCCTGATTCTGTCGGACATTAACTTACCTGAGCTAGACGGGTTTAGCCTGCTGCGGCAGTTGCGCGCTGACCCGGCTACCCGGCATATTCCCATTGTGGCCGTCACTGCCCTTGCCGATAGCGACCACCTGCAAAAAATCGTGGCGGCAGGGTTCAATGACTACGTGACTAAGCCATTTTTGCTTTCCACGCTGGAGGATGTGGTCAGTCGCTTTGTGCCGCGTTAGGGCAGGATGAACTAGAAGGCTAATCCCCATCTTCCGCCAATGCGGGCTGGCCACGATGGTTTGTAGGGATTTACCGGGTTATAGGGATTTCCCTGGTAGCGACTTGCAGCCCTCCTACGTGAGCCTGGTTCTACCAAGGCGATTTCCAGATAAAAACACACCCCTGTAGGATGGGCAAAGGGCCTTGCCCATCCTACGCAGAGGAATAATCTTTCGAGCTATGCTCATTTCTGGTGTATGGAGGGAAAAGAAGGAAGGGCGTATCCTGC
>CAYUBC010000543.1:0-3043 GCA_964442885.1 uncultured bacterium
CAGGGCAATGGGGAAGTTGATGCCCCGGCCCAGGTAGATAAAGTCCTGGGTGTCGTTAAACTCGTGGGCCAGTTCCTCAATGTAGCGTTCCTGGCTTTCCAGCACTTGCTCAATGTAGGCTGGGAGCTGGTGAAGGCCGTTGAGAATGTCCTGAATGCCCTGGGCAGAGAGAGTTTGGCGACGGTGGGCCAGGTCTAGGGCCAGGAAGTAGAAGGCCATTACCTGCGCCGTGAAGGTTTTGGTGGCGGCTACGCCGATTTCAATGCCTGCGTGGGTGTCAATAATGTGGGGTACCAGGCGGGCCAGGGAGCTTTCAGGCCGGTTGGTAATGCCCAACAGGCGGGGGGCAAAGCGGGCTTCGGGGTGGGCGACGCGGCGGGCTTGCTCCATTTCCAGCGCAGCCAGGGTGTCGGCGGTTTCTCCAGACTGGGTAACGCCAATGGTGAGGGTGTGGGGAATCAGCGGTGTGGGAGAGTAGCGGAACTCAGAGGCATACTGCACCAGGGTCGGCAGCCCAGCCAGTTGTTCTAGCAGGTACTTACCGACTAAGCTCGCGTGCCAACTGGTACCGCAGGCCACAATCTGCACATGATCCAGCCCGGTGAGCAAGGCATCGGGTAGCCCCAGACTAAGGGGAGACAGGCCAGGGGCGGCAGTAGCGGCATCCCAGCCATTGTTGATGTAGGTTTCCAGGGCTGTGCGCACCACCCCCGGCTGCTCGTAGATTTCCTTCAGCATAAAGTGCTTGAACCCCTGTTTCTCGACCATGATGGGGTTCCAGTTCAGGGTGATGGGGTGCTTGCGCTGGCGATCGCCCGCAAAGTTATACACCGACACACCCAGCGGCGTGAGGCTGGCCAGTTCGCCATTTTCCATAGGCAGCACAGCGCGGGTGTGGGGCACAATGGCGGGAGTATCTGAGGCACAGAAAAACTCACCCTGGCCAAAGCCAATCACCAGGGGGGCCTGCTGGCGCACCACCACCAGCTCGTCGGGGAAGTCGGCGGAGATAATGGCCAGGGCAAAGGCCCCCTGCAAGTCCTTCGCGGCCAGCCGCACTGCTTCCAGTAAAGGCGAGCGCCCCTGAATATCCCCCACTGCCGGGTCTAGCTGCTGAAGATAGGCGGCAATCAAATGGGGCACCACCTCCGTGTCGGTATCGGAGACAAACTCGTGGCCCTCCGCCTTGAGTTTGTCGCGCAGCTCTCGGTAGTTTTCAATAATGCCGTTTTGCACCACGGCAATGCGGCCCTGGCCATCGCGGTGGGGGTGAGCATTGTACTCTTCGGGTTTGCCGTGGGTGGCCCAGCGGGTATGGCCAATGCCCAAACGGGAGGGATTGTCGAAGCCGTCTAGCTTGTCCTGAAGATTTTGCAGTTTGCCCTTAGCCCGCACACAGTGCAGGTTACTTTCCAGGACGGTGGCAATGCCCGCCGAGTCGTAACCCCGGTATTCCAGCTTGCGCAGCCCTTCCATCAAAATTCCGGTAGCGGCTCGCGTGCCGATATACCCGACGATTCCACACATAGCCTTTCCTCCACAGTGCTAGGCCAAACTGCTCCACCTAGGATAGCGGTTCTCAGCCCCTAAGCTGCTGAATAGGATACCTGGTGTCTCGAATGATGATCCGTTCTTCACAGAGTCAGGGCATTTACTTAACCTACTCAACCTCAGTAGATCTAAAGAAGCGGGTGCCCCACCCTAACAGCCTGGGCCGCATTCCGAGAAACAGCGACTAATCTTTACCCTAGCGGCAAGCATAGTAGTTCAATTCGGAATGCTTTGCCATGACGGTTAGACGAGCACGACAACCGATAAATAGCACCCTAAACTGAGGCATTTTGTCGAAATAAATGAAATTCAAGACTTCTTATTTAGTTTTAATTCGTCTCTCAGAATAGAATCATAGGAACTTCAGATAACCCCAGGACTATAAAAAAAGTCGCGCCAAAGGACAGAGATTCATGCAATTTAACGATCACGATAAACCCTTATATTCGATTTCCGAATCAGTTCAAAATGAGCCAACGGCACGTCATATTTCGCTTGGAATTTACCAGCATATTGAGCATCAGAAAAGTCTTCGCCAATGGAAGAATATTAGACCCTCTTCTACCAGGCGCAGGCTGTGGAACGCCATCCACTTGACGTTACTTTTGGGACTATTTAGTCTAATTAGTCTTGAGACTGCTCCCAAAGTTATTGGATCAGTCTCGATTCACGCTCGCAATGCAGTAACCGAACTTGGCACCCCCACTCGATGGAGGTTTTAACCTTTAAGCTGTTTTAGTGGTTTATCTACTTGCATTTGAATGCATGGATTAACGGGTCATTAGCTATTAACCGTTGCTCCAAAGACTTGACGGCATCTAACCGATTTAAGACATGGGCATGAATAAATAGTCCAATCATGTCTGCCATTAAGTCGCGCAACTTAGCACCTGGCTGCGTAGCTGGAAAGTCTAAATGAGTTACACCGGTAGTGGCGTCAGAGGGATCGATAAAAGAAAAGTGATTGGCTCCTTCCAGTAATAATAGATAACTATCCTGTCTGCCACCTTTAATACTGTCTTGAAATGTGCGTTCAATGGGGCTAGTAGCACGCTCCCAGATGACTCCATAGCGATCGCCCCCCTGGGCAATTACCCCGTCCTCAGTTCCTCCCATTAACAACATCGGTAGGGTATCTGGTAAGGGTAAAATGGTGCCCGCTGCATAGCCTAACTGCATTACAGCAGCGGTATGGGCACCGTAGGCAAAGGCCGCAGATATCTGGGGAAAAAACTGAGGACTGGCGCTTTCAATGGCTACCCTACCACCAGCAGAATGGCCCCCTAAAATAATTTGGTCGAGGTCGAGCAAGCCGGCCAGAACGCCCTGGGTATTGAGGTGGTCTAACGTCTTGAGCAGAGCTGGTAGGGCTGAGGCGGTTGGCCCCTGGCCATACAGGGCTGGCGTCAGCATTTTGAGATCTACACCTGGGGTAAGAGCAACCATGCCGGGTATATTTTCGGCTACCCAGGCAAAGGCAACCACCACAAAG
>CAYUBC010000544.1:0-3034 GCA_964442885.1 uncultured bacterium
GCCGACTGGATAGTAATCCCCCGTTCTTGCTCCTGCTCCATAAAGTCGGTGGTGGCCGCCCCTTCATGAACTTCACCGATTTTGTGAATCTTACCAGTGAGCTTAAGGATCCGCTCGGTGGTGGTGGTTTTGCCCGCATCTACGTGGGCGAAGATACCAATATTGCGATAACGGGTGATGTCTTTTGTTGGCATAACTGCTTCTCCGGGTTCTGTGAGACAAGCCGCTGGCGACCACTTGACAAGGGTGACTCAGACGGAATTCTGGGTTGCCCTGGTAGCCCTTCCAACAGGGAACTCTATCACGCAAGCATGACGGCGAGTCTTGGCGGAGGCTGCGGTAACAACACCAAATATAAACTATTGTAAAACCCCCAGACACTTCCATGAAAGAGGGAGCCTAGGGCGGGTTTTTACGATACCTGCGATTCCAGCATAGCGGGCAATGAGGTGCGATGGTGTCCTTTAGGTCATGTTTTGGGAAAGGTTGGCGGCTACTGCGGCCTGCCTGCCGTGCTTGGCCTCTTCATCCAGGGAGCCTGGAATGGAGGGATAGCGGCTGTAGCTTGGGTAACGTCAGCAAAAAAACTCAGCGTAGGCGGGCCAGGTAGTGTTGGTTGGTAGACTCTGGCCGTAGGCCCGCTGGATATTGTCAAAGGTCATGACCGCCTGGGGCACGTCGTTGGCCAGCAGGGTGCGGTTAAGCAGCAGCAGTCGATCGTAGCGGTTGAGGGTGTCGCCCCACTCGTGACTGCATACCATGAGGGTTTTGCCCTGGGCTTTGAGGTCATCAAAAATGCCCAGCATCAGGGCTTCGGTTTTCTTATCGATGCCAGCGAAGGGTTCGTCTAGTAACAGCAGGTCAGCGTCTTGGGCCAGGGCACGGGCCAGGAAAACCCGCTGCTGCTGTCCGCCAGACAATTCACCGATGGGGCGCTGGGCCAGGTGCAACATATCGACCCGCTCCAGAGCCACGGCGACGCGCTGCCTGGCCTCGGAACTGGGGGAGCAAAACCACCCAGCCAGAGCTGATTGGGTCATCAAAGCAACATTCCAGGCGGTGATGGGGTAGTCCCAGTCGATATGCGATCGCTGCGGCACATAGGCCACGGCCTGCCGCCGCCGCCGTAGCGGTACTCCCCGCAACAACACCTGCCCTTGACTAGCGATCAATCCCAACATGGCCTTAATCAGGGTGCTTTTACCCGCACCATTGGGGCCAATGAGCCCGACGGCCTGACCCGCCCCAAGGGTGATGGAAATATCCTGCAACGCGGGCCTACCCCGGTAGTTGACAGACAAGTGGTGAACCTCTAGCATGGCAGCCATAAAACGATAACCGTTATCGCTATCATACTAATGGCCGGTACTGCAATCGCGGAGAGATGGCAATGTTTAGACACAGGCAGGGGAAAAACTCATCGCAGCGGGTAGGGTATTTGGGTCTAGCCGGTGGGTTGTTGCTAGGGGCTGGGTTAGCGAGTTGCAGCGATCGCGGCATCGATTCAGCCACCGCAGAACCCGCCGCCCCCGCCGCTGATGCGCCCCTGGTCGTAGCTACTACCAACGTCCTCTGCGACCTGACCCAGCAAATTGCCGAATCCACCGTTAATCTGACCTGCCTGATGGGGCCAGGGCAAGACCCCCACACCTATCAGGTGACGCCGTCTGATCGTCAGGCGATGGAACAGGCCGCGCTGATTCTCTACGATGGGTTCGACAGCGCACCCAGCATCACGGCCATGGTAGAAACCACGAATACCGATGCTCCCCAGGTGGCCGTTTACCGGGCCGCCGTACCCAATCCGCTAATGGGTATGGCCCACGCTCACAGTCATGACCACGGCACAGAGTCGAAAGAGGCCCACGCCCATGACCACGCCCACGATCATGGGGCTGAGGCTGAGGCCACCCACGATCACAGTGGTACCGCTGCCGCTGCCGACGGCAATGCGGCGGAGCTGGTGCCAGACCCACATGTTTGGCACAATGCGGCCAATAATGCCGCCATTGCCACCGTAATTGCCGAGAGCCTGACCGACATTAACCCCGACCAGGCGGAGCTGTATCAGCAAAATGCGGCTCGGTTAAGTGAGCAGTTTATCCAGATCGACCAGTGGATTGTGGCCCAGGTGGAGACTATCCCGGCTAATCAGCGAAAACTGGTGACCACCCACGATTCCTTTCGATATTTCGCAGACGCCTATGGCATGGAAGTGGCTGGAGCTTTGGGTGGGCTCAGTACCGACGAAAAGCCAACTCCCAGCGCCCTGACGGCTCTGGTAGACCAGGTCAAGGCGACCGAGGTACCCGCGATCTTTGCGGAAACGACCACCAACCCGCAACTGATCGAAACGGTGGCTAAGAATGCTGGCGTGGCGGTTGCCTCCCAACCCCTGTTTGTGGAAGGCCCCGGCGGCCCTGGTGCAGCGGCTGAAACCACCCAGATGATGCTGATCGTCAACGCCTGTACCGTTGTCAACGCCCTGGGCGGCACCTGCAACCAGGCTGAGGCTCCCCTTTAACAAATTACGAATCGCTTTCCGATGTTGCGGACTGGCTAGCGTTTCCGGCCCAGGCCCTAGCCCCTAAACCGTAGCAGGGGCCTGGGCATAACGAAATCCGGCCTGGCGGATGCGGGTCATGGCCTCGCCCAGCCGATCGCAATCAGCAATCAAGCTGACCCGGATGTAGCCCTCACCGCCGGGGCCAAAGGCATTGCCTGGGGTGACCACTACCCCGGTTTCCTGAAGCACTGAGAGGGCAAAGTCCGTGGACGTAGTATCGGGAGGGCAGGGCACCCAGAGGTACATGGTGGCCTGGGGTTTGGTGACCGACCAGCCCAGAGAGGCAAATTCTCGAATCAAAAAGTCGCGCCGGGTAGAGTAGCGCTGTTGCACTTCTTCCAGGTAGCGGTCGGGTAGGGAGAGGGCGGTTTCGGCGGCGCGTTGTAGAGCGGCGAAAATGCCGTAGTCCAGGTTGGTTTTGAGGGTGCGCAGACCCTGAATTACCTGGGAATTGCCCACCACAAAGCC
>CAYUBC010000545.1:0-3016 GCA_964442885.1 uncultured bacterium
GCTACGAGCCGCTGGATCTCTACACCTGCCTGATTCGCGCCTGGGAAGGCTACCACTATAAAGCCCCCTGGCAGGCGCTCCAGCAGCGGGCCATGGCTCAGGACTTTAGCTGGGCAAAATCGGCGGTGGAGTATGTGAAACTGTATAGCGATTTACTGGGCCTGGACTACCGTGACCAGCTCGGTACGCTGGATGTGGTTACGCCAGCTGCTCAGGATGGTAAGTCTCCGCAACGAGAGCCCGTCTTAGACCTACCAGCGTCTACCAGCACCCCGGCTCAGCGATCGTCGGTACCCAAGTAGCGGCATGGGCAAGGTTTATAGCGAAATCACCCCAGCGTTGCGGGAGTGGCTGGGCCAGCAGCGACTCTTCTTTGTGGCCACGGCCCCCCTAGCCGCCGATGGCCACCTAAACTGCTCTCCCAAGGGCGGCGACTGCTTTCGCGTGCTTGACCCGCTAACCGTGGCCTACCAGGATTTAACCGGCAGCGGCGCAGAAACCATTGCCCACCTGCGCGAAAATGGTCGCCTGGTGATGATGTTTTGCGCCTTTGAGGGGCCATCGCAGATTGTGCGCTTGTATGGCAACGGGGAAGTCCTCACCCCTGGGCACCCAGACTTTGCCGCGCTCATTGACCTGTTTCCGCCTCACCCTGGCTTTCGCTCCCTTGTGCGCCTGCGCCTAAACCGAATCAGCGATGCCTGCGGCGATGGGGTGCCGCTGATGCAGTTCCAGGGCCAGCGCGATGCCCTGCGCACCTGGGCCGAGGGCAAAGGCCCAGCGGGGTTAGTGGCCTATCGTCGCCAAAAAAATCAGTTCAGCATTGATGGCTTACCGGCCCTGGCCCCTGAAGCCGACGAGCCTGTGTCACCCAGCTAGGAAAACTTCATGGAAACTTCATCAATCGCCTGAAAACTCGAAGTTTCTATGAAACCTGGGGTGACTATCCGAAATCCTGGAAACTTCCCAGTCGGGAAGCGTCCAAGGATGATTGGGTATAAAATAAAACACCTTGTTTACGCTTCAAAACAGTTAAAAACTGGGCTTTAAGGAACTTTTTTGAAGTATTTTATGTCTAAGCTTAGCCTTGAAATCACTATGCCTTGAACCCTGGAAGGCGATTGCCACTTCATCGCTAATTGGTCATGGAACCTGGCTTTATTTCTCCTGTCTAAATAACCAACTCTACTATTTAGGCTTTTGGAGTATGAAGCAGATCACTGGTGCCTTTTGTTTATTGGGTGCCGCTGCATTAAGCAGCCTAACGTTGCCCGCTATGGCCAACACAGTCACTCAGCAGACAGCGACGCAGTCTACCACTATTAATGGCAATAATAACCAGGTTATTCAGGTTATTAATCAGGTCAATGTCAACCATCCTGGCTTAGGTCGAGGGCGTAACAATAACCCTCAACGAGGGATTGTTCAAGACAGCTATCAGGGGGCTGTCATCGATGGCTCTGGCAATGTTGTCTACCAGGAATCAAATCAGATCAACGTAGAGCAACGGGCCAGTCAGCCTGGGCGGCGGGGCGGTCGCAATCCCTTCCTGGAGGGTCGTGATGATGATGACGACGACGATAGACCCGGCAATCGGTCTGAGCATCGCGGTCGTGATGACGACGACGACGACGATGATGATGACGACGATGATGATGATTAAATGCTTGCTCCCAGCACGGCATAAAAATCAATCACTCAAGTCAATGGGGCGATTGGAAAAGTTCGATTTCTGTCTGTCAATGTAATGGTTTCAAGGTTTCGGAAATATAAAAAATCAGGAACCTTTTAATCAGATAAGTGGTCAATTAAAGTAAATCTGATGAGGAATTAAATTTCAGAATAGACTCCAATGCCCTGGGTTTTATTCGAGAAATTTAACTTCTATAAGTCAGATTTTGAATGTTCAATCTTCACGTTTTCACTCTTCAAAGTTATTGAGGATTTTCACCATGTTGAAGCACATTTCTGTTCTGAGTCTGCTGGGTGTTGTAGCTCTGGGTGTTGTGGCCGTACCTGCCCATGCGGATACAGCAATTGTCCAGCAAGGCACCCAAGATATCTATATTCAAGGCGACGACAATGCAGCGGTGCAGAGCAGCCAGCAAATTAATCGGATGTATCGCGATCGCGCCGGTCGTCAAGTTGAAAGCACCGGCGTTGTGCAGGACATTTACCAGGGCGGCACCATTGTTGGTGAAGACAATGGCGTCTACCAGGAAAGCAGCCAGGTAAATGTGATTCAAGAGCGGGTGCGCCCTGGTCACAACAATGGCAATCGTCCTGGCCGTAGCGTCGAAATTCGCCAGCGGTAAACGGGCCTGGGTTTAGCTCTAGGTTTGGGGTTTAGGGTTGCGGGCGTGGCGCGGCCCAGTTCATGGCTAAGTGGACTGAGTCGGCCATACCCCTGCACCCTAAACCCTGAACCGCCTGCGTTTAAGGAAAATACCACCATGAAAACTATCCTCACATCCTCGCTGGCCGTTGCCGTTGCCCTTGGAGCGATGGCTTCAGCGGCCCAGGCCAGCTCAGTTTCCATTACTACCGACCGGGTTCAGGTGCGGGTCAACGAAGGGGGCGGGGTGCAGATTCGCACCTCTGCCGATCGCCCGGTGCTGTTCAACACTGACGCCGATAGCCAGACGGTATGGCCTGCCCTGTCATCGCCCTACGGTCTAACTCCGGTGCCCTACAGCGGGTTTTGCTATCCGCGATCGCACAGCAGCCAGACCCAGTCCCGCCAGGTGACGCCAGGGGGCAATCGGGTCTACACCGAAAGCTACAGCTCAACCCGGATTTGCCAGTAATCGCTAGTTCTTACCCATTGCCATGATTAACTACTCGTTTGTGTGGCTGGGGCTCCTCACCGTAGGAGCCTCACTGTCTCTAGTGCCAGCGGCTTCTGCCCAGTGCGTTGTGGCGGATGTCTCCATTCAGGCGGCCATCCACGGCAGCCGCAGCCCGGCAGAGCAGGTTAACGATGTCGCCATCGATGCCCCTGATCAATGTACGGGCA
>CAYUBC010000546.1:0-2987 GCA_964442885.1 uncultured bacterium
TATGCGCTGCTCGGTGCGGTTCTGGGCCTGGGCCAGTTCTTCTATGCGCAGGGCCAGGGTATCAACCCGCTGCTCGGTGCGGTTCTGGGCCTGGGCCAGTTCTTCTACGCGCTGCTCAGTGCGACCCTGGGCCTGAGCCAGTTCCTCCATGCGCTGCTCGGTGCGACCTTGGGCCTGGGCCAAATCGCGGACAATTTCCTTAAGCTCGTTAAAGTCGCTGGTTTTAACCAGGTCTGTGTAGGCTTCGGTTACTACCTCAGCTAAAAGCGCAGCTTGTTGAGCATCAAAAGCTGTACTAAACCGACGTTGGAGCTGATCTTGATTAAGCATGGCCAAGTAGAGCGCCCTAACCGCGGCGCACAGTGTAGCTTTTACTATAGCTTTTCTGCCCAAAACACGGGTTAGCGGAGCGACTGGGGTACGGCCCACAGCAGGGTCAATGCTCGCGCCGCCATCAGAGCAGCCAGAGCCAGCCAGAGTAAGTGATTGTTAGCTTTAGAGGCAGCCACCAGAGCGAGGGGGATAAAGCCAATTAAAGCGGCCAGAATAGTCGCGTTTCGTAGAATTTTGCCTGCTGTTAGTCCTAAAAAGTAACCATCCAACAGGTAGGCGATTGCCCCCAATCCCAGGGTTGGCACTAACCATCTAACGTAGCGTTGCACCGTGGCAATCACCTCACTATGACTAGTCAGCAAACCAAATAACGCCTGGGGAAACACTACAAAGGCCGTTGCAAAGGCCAGACCAATGGCCACGCTGGTAGTGCCTCCAACCCAGAGCAGTTGCCGCAAACCCGTGCGGCTGCCGCTACCGTAGTAGCGACCGGCAACACTTTCTGTGGCAAAGGCCAGGCCATCAATAAAGTAGGCCGAGAGAGTGACAACCTGAAGCAGCAAGGTATTGGCAGCCAGAGTCTGAGTCCCCAGCGCCGAACTGAAATTGGTAAATAGCGCAAAGCTGAGGATCAGCGCAAAGGTACGAATGAGAATGTCTCGATTTAGTAAAAATAACCCCTTAAGCGCCTGGGTATCCCAAAGCTGCGATCGCACCCTGGCCAACCATTGTGCCCCTCCATCCCGCCAAATCAGCCCTAGGCCCAAAAGCAGCATGGAGTACTGGCTCAGCGCAGTTCCCAGGCCAGCCCCGGTGCTAGCCCAGCCGAGTTGAGTGATAAACAGGTAGTTGTACACCACATTGCTACCGTTTCCTATCAAAGACAGGAGAATCACCCTCTTCCCCATTTCCTGGCCCAAAAACCAGCCCAGCAACACCAGATTCAGCAGTACCGCTGGGGCGTCCCAAATGCGAGCGTTATAAAAGGCATAGCCCGCCGCTTTGACCGCTGGTTCGGCGCTGAGCAGAGCAAACCCCAGTTCGCGAATGGGGACTTGCAGAAGCAAAATTCCCAGGCCCAAACCCAGGGCAATCAACCCGTTACGCAGCAAAATTAACCAAATTTCAGGATTGTCCTCTCGGCCCCTGGCCTGGGCGGTGGTGCCCGTGGTGCTCATGCGCAAAAAGCCAAAGCTCCAGTAGACCACGTTGAAAATGACCGTAGCCAGAGCCACCCCGCCTAGATGATGGATATCTGGCAGATGACCCAAAAATGCTGTATCCACCAGGCTGGCTAAAGGCACCATAAGGTTAGACACAATATTGGCCACAGCCAGCCGAAAAAAGCTGGGTAAGAACGGCGGAGCCGCAGAAACGGGCTGATTAAGGGGCATTAACGAAACCGATGGGGGTGTCTGTGGCCCATGATAGAGAACTGGCGCTAAATCGGGCTATGGTGCTGATGGCGCTACCGTAAACACCTCAACATCCTCCAGCCTTCCACGCACGGGGTGCCGCCCTAGGGATTGCAGGGCGGTGGAGGTAATTTGCTGGGCCGTAGCCTCACTCAGCAACAGTGGGTAAGGATGCTGTTTGGTCATGGCTTCAAGGCGAGCGGCCAGGTTAACCGTATCGCCAATTACCGTAAATTCGAGATGGGTGCTGGTACCCAAGCAGCCTGCCACCACTGGGCCGGAGTGCAGCCCCACCCCCATTGCCAGGGGGGAAATGGGGTGCACCTCCTGGAGCATGGCGATCGCCGCCCTCAACGCCTTCTCAGCGTGGTTTTCCAGTGGTTCTGGAGCCCCAAACACCGCCAGCATACCGTCGCCCATAAATTTATCAACCCAGCCGCCGTGCTGCTCCACTATTCTGGCTAGCAGATCCTGATAGCGGTTAAGAAAATCTAACACTGCCTGAGGGTCAAGGTGCTCTGCAAACTGGGTAAAGCCACGCAGATCCGCCACCATGACAGTGACATCGCAGCGGCGGGGCTGCTGAAGCAGTTGCAGCGGTGTTTCAAAGGCGGCTTCTACCACCGGCTTGGGCAGAAATCGCTCTATCAGCACGCGGCCCGACTCGTTTTTTACGTGGCGGCGCACAATGGTTCCCATCCACATGCCCACAAAGCCAGTGCCAAAGATGGTGAAAGCGGCGAACAGGGCGATCGCCACATTCAGCCCAAACAGAACGGCGGCATAGGCAAAGTTGGCCAGCGCCAGCACCGTGGTAAGCACCGACGCCTGACGAGTCAGCCGCATCCCCCCCGATACGGCCAGCAGGCAGCAAAACGCGGCAATATTGCTCAAAATTAGCGGCTGAGTCGCTCCCATTACCCGCCAGATATTGGTGATAAACGCCCACAGCAGGAGGCTATCAAACACCGGAATGACCAACTGCCACTGGCGCAACCCGGCTGGGGTTAGGGTCTGCCGGAGGATTTGAATCAGCCCCAGGGCGAACAGGTTGGCGCACAGGCTGATAATCACCACGGTGGGCGGCACCTGGGCTTTGCCAATGAGCGGCTGCGGAAATAGAAACACCGCTACATCCAGCACCAGGGAAATCACCAGCACTACTGCCCGCACGTAGGCCAGCTTGGGGTATGGCACCGATTCGTGTAAAAATGGGCCACATCTCCTGAACTCCCTACA
>CAYUBC010000547.1:0-2978 GCA_964442885.1 uncultured bacterium
AACTCCGTGGGCCTCGGCCAGGCGCTCGGCCTGCTCCCCCATTTTTTCGGCGGTGGTAGGGTCTGACAGGCCGTCGCACACCAACAGGTCAATCAGCGACTCGGAGGTATTGAAGAGCAACTTGCAGCCCCACCGCACCCGGTGCGACAGCATCAGCCCCGACTGGGACATCGACTCCATGCCGCCGGCCAGCACAATGTCGGCATCCCCTGAGGCGATCGCCATAGCCGCGCTGATCACGCCCATCATGCCGGAGGAGCACACCATATCGACAGCGTAGCCGTTGGCCGTTTCAGGAATGCCTGCCCTAAACGCCGCCTGGCGGGGCAACAGTTGGCCGTGGCCCGAACGCAACACATTGCCAAAGATGTAGAGATCAACCAAGTCTCCCGACAGCCCGGCCCGCTCCAAAGCCGCCCGCATGGCCACGGCTCCCAACTCTACTGGAGAAAACTCGGCCAACAGGCCACCAAACCGACCTAACGGTGTCCTAACTGACGAAACGATGTAGACAGGATGCATAGGATTACTAGGCCTTAGTTACTGGGATAGACGGGGTTAGCTCAGGGCGTGGCCGCCAGTCGGGTCTCTAGAAATTGCTGCCCCTGAAAGCGGCCATCGTCCATCAGGCGCTTAATACTGGCAGGGCTGCGATCGAGCTTGCTTTCATAGTTGAGGCTGTTTTGCAGATCTGCTGACATCTCAATAAAGGGAATGTAGTAGGGCTGATCAGGTTTTTCAATAAAGGAGCGCGGAATTTTAATCGGCCCCTTGATGTGATACTGCTGAAGAAATTCATCCTTGAACGCCCCTCGCAGCAAGAGATTATTGATCGTTTCAATGCTTCGCAGACTCTGAAATAGGGAAACATTGCCCTCTAGCTCGTTGCGGCGATCAAGAATGTCGTCTACCTGGGTGGGAATAGTATTGCGACGGGTAGGGTTGAGCTTTATAACCCAAATCTCTTCGGGGATATGGGCCACCCCAACATAGTCAGGGTTGATCAGTGGAGAAATAGGAGGATTGTCGGAAAAAATGCCGTCCCAGTAGGCATTGTTATCCACTTCAACCGCCGGAAAAAGATTAGGAATAGCGCAGGAGGCAAGAAGGTGTTCTACTTTGATTGGTTCGTGGGATGAATTAAACATCCACAGTTTACCGGTCAAAATGTTGCTGGCCCCCAGCAGCAGGATGGGTGGCTCTGGTTGGGCTCCCCATCCCGCCAACTGGTCAAAATCAATGTGAGCCTCTAGCAGTTCCTGAAAGTTGGTAAATCGAGACCTCAAACCCAGGGTGGAAAAGGCCATCCAGTTCGCCAAAACCGGAGAGGACGGACTGATGTTGAGCTGGGGCAAAATGCCCTTGCTGGTCAGCTCCAGGGTTTTGATGGCAAAATCGTTAAACAACCGCTCCTGATAAGTTTGGGCCGTGTTGTCTTGCCAAAACTCTAGCAAGCGCTGCTGCACAGGTTGATCTCCCAGCTTGAGGGCATACCAGGCCAACGACGCACAGAGCGCCCCGCCCGACGTTCCGCTCAGACTGACAATCTCAAACGTCTCATGGACGCCATGCTCAAAAAGTGCCTGGAGCACCCCGGCGGTAAACGCCGCGTGACTACCGCCCCCCTGGCAGGCAATTGCAATCTTGGTTTTCATAAAATGCCTAGCTTGAAACTACCATTTCCAACGCTGACATTATTGCTTAGCGAAAACATGCTTAGCAATAATCCAGAAAAGCATCGACGAAGCCAGCAACATCTCAAATTTTAGGCCATGTCAAAAACCCGCTTTCCAATAAGCAGGAACTGTAAACCCGGCGACTCCTGATTGAATGAAGCACAGCAAAATCCTTGCTAAATTAGCGCTACAGGCACCAATGCAGACTTCACACCAGCGAGAACTGCTACAAGGCGATAATATACTAATTTTTGCTTGGTGGATGTGCATCAAAATACAAATCCTAAGCAAATCGCGACCATGAGCGAGAAAAACCACTAGCGAGAAACTATACGTCCAGAAAAAACGATAAGAAAACGATAAACTAGAAAAATAGGCCCGTTATATTAACTTGCAAGCATAAGCCTCTTGCAAAGATAGAGTTTTAGATCCTAAAGGTAGGGAAGCCATAGGGAAAATGCTGGGCATAGTCAAAATAGACCGAAATTGTGGGAATTTGATGCTTGTTGTTTAAGGGGAGTTTAAGTCGGTCGATCGCTATTGATTTCCTATAAGTTTTCTCTACTGTTTGGATAGTTTTTTGACATGAAGCGATGGCGGCTATCTGTCGTTTCACGCCACTGCTCAGGGCAAGGCTGTTGAGTAATACATCTCGTTGCCGCTAACCTGCGGTAAGCTGCGATGTAGTCCCCTATCTGAGCCCGGCGTCGATGACTTTATGGATTGAGTTTGGCACCCAAGCCCTGCAGGCGCTGTACCAGACCGTGGTAAGCAGCCATCGGCCTCAGCCAGAAACACTTCCTCAGCCGGAGACCCGTCCTCAGCCCTTCTCAGCGGCAGCAGAACTAGGGCTGGCGGCGGCTCAAAACCTCTGGCTCCAGGGGTTGAAGCTGACGATGCTGCCCGCTGATCGGGCCATCGCCCTGGGCAGCCAAAACCTGGGAACCCTCGGCCAGTGGCCCTCGGCCCATGCCGCCTCGGCAGCTTCCCTGGTGGACATACCGCTGCTGGGGCCAGGGCGAGAACTCGGCCAAACCCTGCTCCAGATTTGGGATGCCTGGGTGCAGCTTTACCCGGCGACAGCCGCCTACCAGGGGGTGTTGTTGGAGATTCAGCGGCGATCCTTTGCCGCATTTTTGGATGAGCTGATCGCCCTGACGGGACAGGGGCAGCCGCTAACCAGCCCAGCCCAGCTCCAGCAGTTATGGAGCCAGGTGGCTGACCGCGTTTTTGAGCAAACCCTATGCTCCCCAGACGCCATGCGGGCTCGGGGTACCTTTGTAAACGCCATGAACCGCTACA
>CAYUBC010000548.1:0-2977 GCA_964442885.1 uncultured bacterium
AGGTGGTGGTTTGCCCCGGCATTAACGATGGCACTCACCTGGATACCACCCTGCGGGATCTGGCTCGCTTTCACCAGGGTGATGTGCCCGCTGTGGCTTCAGCGGCGGTGGTGCCCGTGGGCCTAACTCGGTTTCGCCCCGAGCAGGATGAGCTTACCCCCGTAACCCAGGCTCAGGCTCAGGCGGTGATTACCCAGGTGCAGGCGCTACAGGCCGAGTTTAGGCAACGCTTTGGTACCAATTTTGCCTGGTTGGCGGACGAGTGGTTTCTCATGGCCCAGCAGCCTGTCCCGGCAGAAAGTCATTACGAGGACTATCCCCAATTGGGCAATGGGGTGGGGTCAATTCGGCAGTTTCTCAACGAGTTTGACCAATCGGCTCAGGAATTTTTGCCCCAGGCCGTAGCCCCGCCCCGGCGCTTGACCTGGGTGGTTGGTAATGCCGTGGAGCATGCCTTTCAGCCCATTGTTGAGCGCCTGAACCGGGTTGAGGGGTTAACCATACAACTCGCAGCCCTGGCCAGTGACTACTGGGGCCGCGAGATGACGGTTACGGGCCTGCTGACCGGCCATGATCTGCTGCTGGGGCTGCAAAATCGGCCCCTTGGCGATGCCCTGCTGTTGCCGACGGTGATGCTAAAGCCCAGTGATTCTGGCAACCCGGCTGAAACGCTGTTTTTGGACGACATGAGCGTGGCGGAGATTAGCCAGCGCCTCAACTGCCCGGTAATTCCAGTGGATGACACCGATGCGCTGGTTAAAGCCTGTTGTGGGGCCATTCCGCTGGCTTCCTTCGCCAATCTGCAACCGGCGGCTGGTTATTGGACGCCGTCCTAGCCAGGGCCATTGTCATTTGAACTAAACGGTTTAGTTTGCTATAACTGTTCTGGCCATGTTCTGGTTGGGTCTATAGTCGTCCTGATGCAATGTTGGGGTTAAAGAAAATCTCTCCTAGAGGATTTGTGGATAGCCGTCCAAGTCTGTCCATATCTCGATATGCTTAGAAGCTGGAGTGAAAAATCTGGGTTTCTCTGGTTTACGACTCGATTTTGTTGGCTAATCGCCTGTGGTGCTTATGCGTGACTCTTACCGTCGCTGCTTGATGATCTTGGGATGGGGAGCAACGCTCCTATGGTTGCCGTCTATGTCGGCCTCTGCATCGGAGGAGTCAGTTTACCGTCGTCTGCGGGTTGAGCGCTCCACGATGCCGGTATCAGCCCCTCAACCGGCTGTTGCGGAGGTGTCAGAGGCCGCAGACTCACCCGCCGAGTTATCGCCCATTCCCAGTGCAGCACCGGCTTCGGTGGCTGGGCCTGAGTTAACTTTAGAACCGGGCGAAGCAGCTCTACCGCTGGCCAATTTAGAGAGACCCCTAGCCCCCCTTGCCAGACCGGCGCTGTCCTTAGAGCCTGGCGAAGAGGCCTTGCCGCTAGAAGGAGATGGCCCAGTGGCTCCGCTGCCTGCTGGCACGCCTGACCCAACCATTCCCCAGTCTCAACGCCCTACCGATGAGGGCTTTGAAACTCCGCCCGACTATCTCACCCCCAACCCCAACCCGCTACTGCTGCCGACCCAGCCTGAAGAGGTAGAAATCCTGGGGACTCAGCCCATCTCCCTGGAAACGGCCATTGATCTGGCCTATCGCAACAGTGAGCAACTCCGTATTGCCCTGTTGCAGCTTGAGCGTAGCCGCGAGGGCCTGCGGGCTGAACAGGCATTACTCTATCCAACCGTAGACTTAAACGCTGGCCTGCAAACCAGCAACCAGACCACCTTTACCCAGGGCTCTGACGAAACCCTGACCTCCCTGACGGGGCGGGTGAGAACGGACTATGACCTGGGCCTGTCTGGGGAGCGCCGAGCCCGTTTACAGGCTGCCGAGGAACAGATGCGGTTAGCCGAGTTGCAGGTTGAGCAAACCCGCGAAGAACTACGGTTGAACACCATCACCGATTACTATGCAGTGCAGGAAGCCATCGAGCAGATTCGCATTAACCAGGCGTTTCTAGACGAGGCGGAGCGCAACCTGCGGGACACCCAACTGCGGGAAGAGGTCGGCGTTGGGACTCGGTTTGACGTGCTGCGGGCCGATGTGCAGGTGGCTAACGCCCGTCAAACCCTGACCCAGGCCACCAGCCAGCGCCAAATTGCCCAGCGGCAGCTAGCGCGTCGGCTGAATGTGCCGCCTTCTGTGGATCTCACCACTTTGGCGGTGGAAATTGCTGGCACCTGGCCCCTCTCCCTGGAGGAGAGCATTGTGCTGGCCTACCAAAACCGGGCCGAGCTAGAGCAATTTCTGGTAGAACGCAACCTGAATGAGGCTCAGCGTCAGGTGTCGTTATCCAGCATTCGCCCCAACGTTGGCGTGTTTGCCCAGTACGATGTGCAGGCTCTGCTGGACGCCCCAGCGGGATTAGACAACTCGGCTGATAGCGGTTTTTCCCTGGGGGCGCAGTTAACCTGGCGTTTGTTTGATGGCGGTGCCGCCAGGGCCAGAGGGGCGCAGAGCGATCTCGACATCGAAATCGACGAGTTTGAGTTTGAAGACGCCCGCAACACCATTCGCACTCAGGTTGAAGAAGCCTACTACACGTTGCAGGCTAACCAGGCCAACATTAGCACGGCCACCGTTGCCGTTAACCAGGCCACCGAGGCCCTGGAACTCGCCAATTTACGGTTTAATGCCGGGGTTGGCACCCAACTGGATGTGTTGAGCGCCACCAGCGAACTAACTGAGGCCCAGGGGAACCTGGTGCGTGCCGTGTTGGACTACAACCGGGCGCTAGCTCGACTCCAGCGATCCGTGAGTAATCTCAATGAGCCGTAGCTAGAAACCAGCAATACTTAAATGCTGGTCATTTAAGGTGATTTCCAGATAAAACTATACCCCTGTAGGACGGGCAAGGCTGGCGTACCCATCGGCAGATCGCCTGATGGGCACGGGCAAGGCCCTTTGCCCATCCTACGCAGAGGAACAA
>CAYUBC010000549.1:0-2967 GCA_964442885.1 uncultured bacterium
CAATGCTGCCCGCTATGGCGCTACCCGCGCGGTGCTGTCGTTTGTGGGGCCAGCGCTGTGGACCTGGTTTCTGGCGGATTTGGGCTGGCGAGCTATTGCCACCAACTATGGGCGAGTGATTCCCGTTGTGTTTACCCTGGCACAAATTCGCCTTAGCCGTTCTCCCCAAGCTTGGGAAACCTTAGCCTGCTAAGGTTGCGCGTTGTGTTGCTGTTGTTTACTCGCTGCTTAGCCCCTGTTGTCGGTGGGATCCATGCCTGAACCAAAGCCTAGAACCCAAACCCACTACGACCTGCTGGGGGTAAAGCCAACCGCTAGCCCCCAGCAAATTCGTCAGGCGTTTCGAGAACTGAGTAAGCTCTATCATCCCGATACAACGGTTCTACCTGCCGATCAGGCTACGGCTAAGTTTCAGCAGCTCAACGAAGCCTACGGCGTGCTCAGCAGTCCCGATCGCCGCTGGCATTACGATAAACAGGTTGGCTATTCCCGCATTTCGGTGATGCAACCGCTGGAGCCGCTGTCTAAGGTTGGGCATCTGCCGCGCCGCAAAGAACCGTCTAACCTCTATCTCGACCCGACTGATCGGCCCCTATCGGCAGGGGAGATCTTCGCTCTGTTTATTTTGGGCCTGACGTTTATGGCCTGCCTGGCGCTGGTGGTTACCGTGGGTCTGACGCGGGGAGACTACACCGCTGAACTCGATGGTTCGCTCGATGGTGCGATTGTGGCTCCAGAACGGGTTCTAGAGGATGCCACTGCGGTTCAGGATCCCAACCTGGATGGTCAACCCGCGACCCTGGCCCCCAGCCTGGACACCCCATCCACCCTGGAATTGGCACCGCCTGCGGGCCGGTCTGACGGGCCTAAGCCGACCTCAGTGCCGCCGGGGCCGCCGACCTGGTTGTAATGGCCAACGCCTTCTGCATTATCCTCACCGTTTCCTAGCGTCCTACTCTGTCCTATGGTTCTTCCTTCCGCTGATACTCCTCTTTATAATCACCCCTTGCCCGATATCGAAACCTGGCTGCGTCGGCAGGGCTGCCAGCAAGACGCGGATGCTCCCCATCGCTGGCATATCAATCGCTCTCTGTGGGAAGCCGATGTCATTCTCGATATTGATTCCCTGCTGGTGCGTTACATCAATGCTGGGGCTGATGGCAACGATGTGCAGCGCTCCTTCAAATACTCCCTCAGTCGGCAAGATTTAGAGGAAGCGATTTTTTCCGGGCCGTAGGGCCGTTCTTCCTGGCTGGTGTCTGTTCTATAAAGCCGTTTACCTTCCTACTATGACCACTGGCACTAACCTGCAAACCCTGACCCTTGGCCCTAATGGCCCCACTGTTCCTGCTCTGGGGGTTGGCACCTGGGCCTGGGGTGACTCGCTGTTTTGGGACTACGGCAAAGCCTACACCGATGCCGACCTGCAAGAGGCGTTTCAGACCTCCCTGGAAGCTGGCCTGACGCTATTCGATACGGCTGAAATCTACGGTTTTGGCCAGTCAGAACGGCTAATTGGTCAGTTTATGCAGCAAAGCCAGCGACCAGCGGTAATCGCCACCAAATACTTCCCCCTGCCCTGGCGTTTTTCCAGGCAATCCCTGAGTGATGCTCTGACCGCCAGCCTGGAGCGCCTGCAGGTGCCTGCCGTGGCGCTGTACCAAATTCACTGGCCCTTTGAGTTTTTTCTGGGCCAAAAAGCCATGATGGCAACCCTGGCTGACGAGGTCAAACAAGGCCGCATTGCCGCTGTAGGGGTGAGCAACTACTCGGCTCAGCAAATGCAGGAAGCCCACGGCTACTTGGCCGAACAGGGCATTCCCCTGGCCGTGAACCAGGTGCAATATTCCCTGCTCAATCGCAAGATTGAAACCACTGGCGTGCTGGCCAAAGCCCGGGAACTCAACGTGACGATTCTGGCCTACAGCCCCCTGGCCCAAGGTTTACTAACGGGTAAATATACCCAAAACGCCGCTCTCAAACCGGCTGGAGCGCGTCGCATTGACCCCCGCTTTAGCCCCAGCGGCCTGGCTAAGCTACAACCTGTGATTCAAACCCTGGAAGACATTGCCGCCCACCACGACCGCACCCCGGCCCAGGTTGCCCTTAACTGGCTGGTGGCCCAGGGTAATGTGCTGCCGATTCCCGGTGCCAAAAATGCCCGGCAGGCCGCCCAAAATGCTAGGGCTCTGGGCTGGGAACTATCACAGGCGGAGCGCGATCGCCTGGAGCAAATCACCCAGGCTTACCGCGAGTAAGCCTCAGCTAGGTCAATCAGCTAGCCCAGCTCTCCCTATGGATTGAACTTACACGCTAAAATTATAAACCGCGTTGTTATCGCCCCCTCAAGCTTAGCCCTATGACCAGTCCGGTTCGTCAATATCACATCACCACCTTCGGCTGTCAGATGAACAAGGCCGACTCGGAACGCATGGCGGGCATTTTTGACGACATGGGCCTGACCTGGACCGATGACCCCTACCAGGCCGATGTGGTGCTTTACAACACCTGCACTATTCGCGACAACGCTGAGCAAAAAGTCTATTCCTACCTGGGGCGGCAGGCCAAGCGCAAGCACGAAAAGCCTGACCTGACCCTGATTGTGGCTGGGTGCGTGGCTCAACAAGAAGGAGAAGCCCTGCTGCGCCGGGTGCCAGAACTGGATCTGGTGATGGGGCCACAGCACGCCAACCGCCTCCAGGATTTGCTAGAGCAGGTGTTCAACGGCAACCAGGTAGTGGCTACCGAGGCCGTAGACATCCTGGAAGACATCACCAAACCCCGTCGCGACAGCCAAGTAACGGCCTGGGTTAACGTCATCTATGGCTGCAACGAGCGCTGCACCTACTGCGTGGTACCAGGAGTGCGTGGGGTTGAGCAATCCCGCACTCCAGAGGCAATTCGGGCCGAAATGGAGGAACTGGGTCGCCAGGGCTATAAAGAAGTCACCCTGCTGGGCCAAAACAT
>CAYUBC010000550.1:0-2962 GCA_964442885.1 uncultured bacterium
CGGGGCTAGATATTCTCTCCCAGGTTGCTCAGGTTGATGTCAACACCGGCCTCCCGCCAGAGGAATTGGTCAACATCATCAGCAACTACGACGCGCTGATGATTCGCTCTGGCACCCGAGTAACTAAGGAAGTCATTGAGGCGGGCCAGAACCTGAAAATCATTGGTCGGGCCGGGGTAGGGGTGGATAATGTGGACGTCCCTGCCGCCACTCGGCGCGGCATTGTGGTAGTCAACTCGCCGGAGGGCAACACCATTGCCGCTGCTGAGCACGCCCTGGCAATGATGATGGCGCTGTCGCGCTACATCCCCAGCGCCGATCGCTCGGTTAAGGCTGGTGAATGGAACCGCAAGGCGTTTACTGGGGTTGAAGTTTACAAGAAAACCCTGGGGGTGGTGGGGCTGGGCAAAATTGGCTCCCACGTGGCCTCGGTGGCGCGCGCCCTGGGCATGAAGCTGCTGGCCTACGACCCGTTTATCTCCGCCGATCGAGCCGAGCAACTGGGCTGTCGTCTGGTGGATTTAGATCTGCTTTTCCGCGAAGCCGACTACATTACCCTGCACCTGCCTAAAACCCCTGAAACCACCCACCTAATCAACGAACGGGCACTATCGTTGATGAAGCCGACCGCTCGGATTATCAACTGTGCCCGGGGCGGCATTATTGATGAAGCGGCTCTGGCCCAGGCGCTACAGGCGGGCACCATTGGCGGGGCGGCGCTGGATGTGTATGAATCTGAACCCCTGGGCGAGTCTGACCTACGCGCCCTGGATAAGGCGGTAATTCTGACCCCGCACCTGGGCGCGTCTACGGAAGAAGCCCAGGTCAATGTTGCGATCGACGTGGCTGAGCAAATCCGCGATGTGCTGCTGGGCCTACCGGCGCGTTCAGCGGTAAACATTCCCGGTTTGCGGCCCGAAGTGCTCAAGAAACTCCGCCCCTACTTGCAGTTGGCCGAAACCCTGGGCAATCTGGTGGGCCAGTTAGCGGGGGGCCGAGTCGAACAACTGACCGTGCGGTTGCAGGGCGACATTGCCACCGGCGACAGCCAGCCGATTATGGTTGCGGCCCTCAAGGGGCTGCTCTCCCATGCGTTGCAGGAGCGGGTCAACTACGTCAACGCCTCCATTGAAGCCAAGGAGCGGGGCATTCACGTGATTGAAACCCGCGATGCTGATATTCGCGATTACACCGGCTCCCTCAACCTATCCGCTAAGGGCAGTCTGGGCGAGCATTCTGTAACCGGCGTGCTGCTGGGTGGCAGCGAAATTCGCGTTACTGATATTGATGAGTTTCCCATCAACGTGCCACCCACTCAGCACATGCTGTTTACGTTGCACCGCGATATGCCGGGGATTATCGGCAAAATTGGCTCTTTGCTAGGAAGCTTCAACGTCAACATCGCCAGTATGCAGGTGGGCCGCAAAATTGTGCGCGGCGATGCGGTCATGGTGCTCAGTCTGGATGATCCGCTGCCGGAGGGCATTTTGGCGGAAATCATCAAGGTACCTGGCATTCGGGATGCCTACACGGTCAATCTATAAGCACGGCACGGCACAGGAAGGCAGGGCAGTAATGGCGTTGGCAAATAGCTGGTGGGAAGTTCAGGTGCTCTGCGATCCAGCCCTGGAGGATGACGTATTCTGGCGGTTTGACAGTTTTGGTAGCCAGGGCACTTCTAACCAGCGGCGAGGAGCAGCGTGCTTCATTCAGGCCTACTTCCCCCAGCACCGTATGGAACTGTTAGACCTGTCTGCCCTGGCTTTGCTGATCAAGCAAGATGCCCTGTGTAGCGACCTGGCCGTGCCTCGCGTTACCTGGATCCTGATTGACGAAGAAGACTGGTCAAAAAGCTGGAAAGAGCACTGGAAACCAGAACCGATTGGCGATCACTTCCTGATTACGCCAGCCTGGTTATCTCCCCCAGAGGGCAATCAACGGCTGGTGCTGCGGCTTGACCCAGGGGTAGCCTTTGGCACCGGGGCGCATCCTACCACCCAGTTGTGTTTAGAGTCCCTGGAAATGCGGCTCACCTACGAACCCGCCGCGGTGACCCTGGCCGACATTGGCTGTGGCTCTGGGATTCTCTCCATTGGAGCGCTGCTGCTGGGGGCCAAACGCGCCTACGCGGCGGATATTGACGACCTGGCGGTGCAGTCTGCCATGGGCAACCGCGACATCAATGGGCTGAGCGCCGAGCAACTGCCAATCATCCACGGCAGCCTGGATGATTTAGTCGAGCGGGTTGAAGCACCGGTAGACGGTGTGGTCTGCAACATTCTGGCGGAGGTGATTATGGATTTAATTCCACACCTGCACAGGATTGTGACCCCCAAGGGGTGGGGCATTTTAAGCGGTATTTTGCTCGATCAATCTAAACTGGTGGCAGACACCCTCGAACAGCATGGCTGGGTAGTGGCTACCCTGTGGCGACGACAGGAGTGGTGCTGTTTGAACGTCAGGCGGACGGAATTGTAAGCCCTATGCAGACTTCTGAGATTACCTTTGTGCTCAAGGTGCTGGTCATTTCCGGGATTATCGGCGTTGGCATTAAGTACCTGGCTCCCTATCTGACGGTAGAGCCCTCCCTGCGCCTGGCCGCTGTTCTGCTGCTTTCCCCCGCTGCCTTGATGGCGGTGCTCCTGTGGCTTCAGCCCGGGCCTCTGAATCCCGGGCCGCTGAATAAGGACTCCTAACCCTGCCCATGCGCTCCATCGACATCATTAACGAGAAAATTCGCCAGGGGCAGGTCGTAGTACGCACGGCGGAAGAGTTTAAGGCGCTGGCTCAAGCGCAGGGAGTGGCGGCGGCAGCGCGGTCTGTAGACGTGGTGGTTACTGGCACCTTCGAGCCGATGGAGTCCTCTGGGGCCATTCTCAATCTGGGCCATACCGACCCTCCCATTAAACTGCTGGAGTGTTATCTGGATGGCGTGCCCGCCTACGCCGGGTTTGGCGCTGTG
>CAYUBC010000551.1:0-2946 GCA_964442885.1 uncultured bacterium
AGGGCCACGGGCCGTAAAGGGATGCAGCGCCGTCAGCGGTGCTCCGCCCCAGCCCTCGCGCAAATCTAGCACCAGGGTATCGGCCTCCCGGAGGTTGCCGTAGGTCAACTCTTCTTCCAGTTTTTCCTGGTACTGGTCGCCCGCATAGGACCAAATGTGAACGTAGCCCACCCGCTGGCCTGATTTTTCAATAACCGCCACGCTGTTGGCCATCGCCTCCAGGAACATGGTGACGCCATCGTAGCGCTGGGGGATGACGGCAACCGCTTTCTGACTGGTGGGGTCGGCTGCGGGTTGCACCTGTAGTGTTACCGCCACCCCTGCCTTGTCTGCAAAAGACTCAATGGGCCGAAAGGGCTGCCCCTCCACGCTGAGAATTTCATCCCCCACCTTTAGCCCCGCCGCTGCCGCTGGGCTGCCCTCTAAAATAGCGCTAACAAAGGTTTTACCCTCTTTCTGGCGGGTAAAGACGCCAATCTCCACATACTCGACCTTGCCCTGTGGAAAGGTGCTTTCTAGCGATCGCTGCAACTCTGGCAGGCGCGGGTAGAAAATGCCGAGCAGTTGATAATAAGCCGGTTCGTCGGGTGTGTATAGCTGGGTGTGGGAGGTCTTGAGTTCCGCCAACATCTGGTTGAGCAGCACCGCTTTTTCGGCATCAGATGGAGCTTGCGCTACCGCCGAACGATAGCGCTCTCCCACCGCCGCCCAGTCCACCCCGTTGAAGTTGGGGTCGTAAAAGTTTTCGTTCACAGTTTGCCAAACCGCCTCAAACAGGTTGGGCTGGGCCAGGGTAGGCGGCGCTTGCAGACTGTGCAGCAGCCAGAGGCCAAGGCTAAACAAAACCGTCAGGCTAAAACCAACTAGCCGATTTCTACGCCGAATGGGTCTGGGAGAAGGCTGCATTTCGCTTGCTGGGGGGATCGGCAGGGCTAATTGGCCGAGGAAATGCCCTAGGGGCCTGTCAAGAAGCCTTAACTTTTGGTCTTGACGCTGCACCAGGTTTTAAGGACTGACTTGAGCGGATAGAGTTCCGCCGGGTTAAGGAACGCAGATCGTTTACCAGGCCATTCTTGTAGGTCAGGCCCCCTGCCTGACGGTGGACAGCCAGAACAGCTATGCCCACGTTATATAGTTCGCAATCCTAAGGCAATCGGTGCAACCCGCTAACTCTCAAGGCTATCTCTGGGCTTCTTCCGCAGTGCCGTGGCGGAATACAGCAATAACGCCGCCCAAATGCAGCTAAACGTCACTACATGGGTGGGGGTAAAGGGTTCCCCATACACAAACACGCCCAGCAGCAGCGCAATGGAGGGAGCCAGGTATTGAAAAAAGCCCAGAGTAGCCAGCGTCAACCGTTTAGCGGCATTGTTAAACCACAGCAGCGGCATGGAGGTGGCTATTCCAGCCCCCACAAACAAGAGCGTTACCGGGGGTGAGCTAAGGAAGTGCCCCTGGCCCGTTAGGCCCAGATAGCTGACCAAGATTAGCGTAATCGGCATAATCAGCAGGGTTTCTACCGCTAAACCCACCAGGGGGGCAACGGGGACAACTTTGCGCAGCAGCCCGTAAAAGGCAAAGGAAATGGCCAGGCCGAGGGCAATCCAGGGGACGGTGCCCAGTTGCCAGATGAAGTAGGCCACGCCAAAGGTGGCCAGGGCAACGGCAACCTGCTGCCCGCGATAGAGGCGTTCCTTGAGAAACAGAAATCCCAACAGGACCGACACCAGAGGGTTGATGTAGTAGCCCAGGCTGGTTTCGACGACGCGATCGCTATTCACCCCGTAGATATACAACCCCCAGTTAAAACTCAACAGGCTGGCGGTGAAAAACAAAACCCGCACGTCTTTGGGAGACTTCAGCAGCGCCAGCAGATCGGGCAACCGCCGCTGCACCAGCAGAATGACGCAGAGGAACACGGCTGACCAGATCATGCGGTGGCTCAGCACTTCTACCGCTGGAATGGAGCCAAAAAACTTCCAGTAAATGGGCAGTAACCCCCAGGCTCCGTAGGCTAAGAGCGCGTATATGGGGCCAGCGTTGGACTGGGTGGAATCGTGACCGTTGGGGGTTTTAGGGTAGGTCAAGGAGGTTAGGAGTAGTGAACTGGCCGACTGGCAAGGGAGACAGACGTTCCCTCTGAGGGTTGATGACGCAAAGCCAGACAAGCTGGCTCTGCCCAGAAGTCTATACTAACCAGTCAGGCCTTCACTCATTCTGCAATCTGCTCACAACCAAAGGTAGGATGGGCAAAGCTTGTGCGCCCATAGGACAATCAATTGATGGGCACGGGCAAGGCCCTTTGCCCATCCTACGCATTCTGCAACCCGCTGATCACTAGGTGCGCCGGTGAACCAACCGAAGGGTAGGACTGGGGCTTAATCGCTGTGGAGCGGTGGTCAAACCCGCGCATTTTAATGCAAGCTATCGTCAACAAACGGTACTATGACTGGCAGAGAATAACCATCCTGTCTCTAGCCCTGCTGTCCCGTTCGCTGCTCCTATGACACCGTCCGATATTCTTCGCCTTGATGCTGTGACCAAGCGCTATGCGCCCAGTGCCCCGCCAGCGGTGGAGGCCGTTAGCCTGACCCTGCAATCGGGAGAGCTGCTGGCGCTGCTGGGGCCATCGGGCTGTGGAAAGACAACCTTGCTGCGGTTAATTGCTGGGTTCGAGCGGCCCGACCACGGCACCATCTACCTGGGGCAGCAGCCAGTGAATGGCGCGTGCTGGCTCCCTCCAGAGCGCCGCGATGTGGGCATTGTGTTTCAGGACTATGCCCTGTTTCCCCATCTCACGGTGGAAAAAAATGTCGCCTTTGGGCTCCAGCAACTGGCCCGTCAGGGGGGAGGTGGAGCCAAGCAAATGCAACAGCACACGGCAGAGGCGATCGCCCTGGTGGGGCTGACTGGGTTAGAACGGCGCTTTCCCCACGAGCTATCGGG
>CAYUBC010000552.1:0-2939 GCA_964442885.1 uncultured bacterium
AGAGGTGGGTGCCATCAAAAAAGGCCAGACCGTGGCCATCCTTGGGAAAGTGGCCCGGTACCCAGTCCACAATTACCCCGATGCCGTTTTGGTGGCACTGATCCACAAAGTACATAAAGTCCTCTGGGGTGCCGTAGCGGGAGGTAACGGCGTAGTAACCCGTGACCTGGTAGCCCCAGGAGCCATCAAAGGGATGCTCGGCAACGGGCAGCAGTTCAATGTGGGTAAACCCTAGTTCTTTAACGTAGGGAATCAGCCGTGCCGCCAGCTCTCGGTAGGTTAAAAAGCGAGCCCCGGGTTTAAGTTCGGCCACGGTAACGACGGGTTCCGTGGTGCCGTCTGGGCGAATGGCAGGACTGGCGGAAGATTCATGCAGCCAGGAGCCGAGATGCACCTCATAAATCGACACCGGCTGGGTGAGGGGCTCAGTGGCCCGGCGCTGCTCCATCCAGTTGTCGTCTTGCCAGGCGTAGCGATCTAAATCAGTAACAATCGAGGCGGTTTTAGGGCGAGTCTCCTGCTGAAAGCCATAGGGGTCAGACTTTTCGTAAATATGGCCGTCGTAGTTCTTGATTTCGTATTTGTAGTGGGTGCCTACCTCTAAGTCGGGGATAAATAAGTCCCAAATGCCGTTGGAAAGGCGACGCATCTGGTGTTTACGGCCATCCCAGAAGTTAAAGTCGCCCAGCACTGACACATTGCGGGCGTTGGGAGCCCACACCGCGAAGTACACACCAATTACGCCATCGACCTGAGTAACGTGAGCCCCCAGCTTTTCGTAAATGCGGTGATGGTTACCCTCACCAAAGAGGTGAATGTCAAAATCCGTAATGGTGCGGGTCTTGAAGGCATAGGGATCGTAGGTGACATAGACATGGCCGCCGCTAACGTATTTGAGCTGATAGTTAGCTAAATCCGGGACTTCCAGCACACACTCAAAGAAGTGAGGATTGTGGTTAGTCTCCATGGCCACTTCTTTATGCTGCTCTGGGAGCACTACCCAAGCTTGCTCAGCCTGAGGCAAGTAAGCCCGCACCGCCCAAACGGTTTGGCCATCCTGCTGAACCATGTGAGGGCCGAGAACTTCAAAGGGGTCGTGGTGTTGGTTCCAAACGATGCGGTCAATTTGCTCAGGGTCAACGGTTACAGCCATGTCTTAAATTCCACAAATGGATTATTTTATGCAGCCTGAGGTGCCCCATGATCTAACCTCCTATCAGGGCAGACGGGGCAAATACCGTGCGCTGTTAGGAGTTTACCCCGCAGGTTGACGTTTAGGGGTTGTTCGTCAGAACCTGGCGGCGGTCTTTAGCAATTGGCTCACCCCTCAGGTTGACGTGAGTTTACTATCTGCGAAATAGATTAACAAAACTTAGCGATTTCCACTGAGGATTTTTTGAGCCCAGCCAAAGTTATGCCCTTGGACGGGCTAACCACTCTGGGCCTAGGGCGTGTCATCAATTACGACCAGACGCCTTTTGTTATAAGCATTGCCACGCCCGCCTCAATACCCAGGCTAGGGGCTGTGACCGTTGATTCCTGGCCATTAGCGCCTAACTGATGACAGCCCCTAGCGCATCAACGGCAACTAGCGAATAAACGGCAAAATGGGTCGCACTACTCGCCGCAGCTCCAGCAAAAAAATGAGCCGAGCCAGCTCTCGGTTAACCTGAGGATCCCGATTCAGATTGGCTAGCTGCTCCTGCAAAATGGCATAGTCTTCGGCAGAAAGCAGCTCCCCGGTTAGGGGAGAGCGAGCTTCAGTAATTATTTCGGTACGTAGAATTTCTTCGGGCACCTCGTCAGGTGGGGGCAGGGCAAGAGCTGCCGATGACCCCAATATCAACCTGCCGACCCCTAGCAGAGCCAAAAATCGCGCTGGCCAGTTCATAGACCTTAACCTATTCCTTCGATTTACCTATGCTGGTTTTACCATAGGAGGCAACCAGCTCACGGACTGGCCCATCCTGGCGGCCAAATTTCGGGCCTATGCTAGGCTGGGAGCCTATTTCTTTTGGAGGCTCTATGGCTTCGCGACAGCACTTAAGGGGAACGATGGCGGCTTTGGGAATGGGCTTGGGGCTGGCTTTGACGCCGCTGCAGCCAGGCCAGGCTGAACCCTTATTAGAGCAGCAAGGCACCATTATGCCGGCCCAGGCCACCTATTCCTTCGATGGTAAGGCGGGTGACGTTGTCGCTATCCTGCTCGATAGCGATGACTTTGATCCAGTGTTGTCGCTACTCAATGCGGCCCAGGAAGAAATCGCCACCAATGACGACTTTGGCGGTAGCCTCAACTCCAGAATCATCTTTGAACTGCCAGCGGACGGCAACTACACCGTCATTGCCCGCTCGTTTTCGGGGGAAGGCGGTGACTACAGCCTGCTGGTGAGGGCCGCCACCGACTATGAGCAAGCCTACGCCGAAGCCGAAGCTCTGGTACTGGCCGAACGCTACGGGGATGCGATCGCCGCCTACAGCGAAGCCATTGAGCTTGACCCGGCCCAGGCCCCGGCCTACCTGGGTAGAGCCCAGGCTACCCTGGGGCAGGTTTACCTGGAGCAAGGAGAGGCTATCGAAGGCCCAGAGGATATCCCAGCGGAGGTGCGCCAGTCAGTGATTGCTGACTTTGAGCAGGCCGCTACCCTCCTGGAAGCTGAAGGATCTCAAGACTGGGCGGCATCCTTACGGGAGCAGATTGAGTTTCTGCGCAGCGTTGAGAATTAGAATCAGGAGCCAGCAGTCAAAAGCCAGCGGCGGTACCTCGGTGAATGCCAGGTTGGCGGCCCTTTGGCTAGGAGGCTTATCGTTGGCATTAAGCCATAAAGCCCTAGAGCCTAGTGCAACGTCAAAACTCAAAATTAGGGTTCGTGTAGGGTGGGTGCAACGAAGTGTTCGCGCAGCGTCTCCAGCGGAGAAAACCCAACAGCAGCAGGCTT
>CAYUBC010000553.1:0-2917 GCA_964442885.1 uncultured bacterium
AAGGGCACGTAGCTCAGTTGGATAGAGCACTAGATTCCGGTTCTAGGTGTCGGGGGTTCGAATCCCTCCGTGCTCGTAGATATAGATTGAAAGTCTACTCTAAGACGCCAGTGCAGTTTTGTGCTGGCGTTTTTTTCGCTTATTCCTTTAACGAGAGCGTCCCTTAACGGAAAGATAAACTTTAGTATCAACCGTAGGCAAGGGCTCGATAAGGCGCTATTGTTAATAACAAGAGGTGAGCCAATCCTCCCTCCCAATCGAAACGTTCAGTTCTCGTTAAGCAGGAGGTTGTTATCTCGTTAACGTCTGAACCTATCTCACAAATACCAACAGCACTTCCCTTCGGTTGTTGATATTTCCTCCCCTAGCTAATTGAGAGCTTTGCTGTAGATACCCAGAGACGCAACAACCCTATACGACGGTATCGACGCATCTCTAATTTAGAGAACTTAATCTGAGGAATTTCCTCAAGAGCTCGTGGGAGTGCTGGACTCGCTTGAATGGCTCAAAATGAGATAGGAATCTTATTGATTGTCTGTCTGTCATGGTTGAATGATTCGGTCTTCCTTAAAAAGGAGGGTGTTATTTCGTTAACGTCTGAATCGTGTTTTCAACAGTTAGCCTTGCCCTACTTAAGTGCTGACAGTTCCTCGTTTTAGTTCTACTTGAGAGCCCTGCAACGATACCGAGAGATGAGAGTCAACGTGCATCTCCTAAGGTGCATCGCCGCTAGAATGATGGTATCAACGCATCTCTAAATAGGTGAATCCCATTGAGGAAATCTTCCAGAAATCTTGGTTTGGGCACCGCTGGTTCGTTCATAATGTTTGGTTTGACTTGTTTGTAGTTGATTGATAAACAACCCCGGTAGCCCACAGCTGCCGGGGTTGTCTTCGCAGGGAGTAAAATCGGTGCATGACGGCCCTGCGGCTTACCCCTGTATTCGGTCAGGTTAATGAATAAGGACGGATCGTTGCCCCAACCTATAGACTGTTTGGCCTGTCAGATTTTGACCGGGGCCAGATCGGTGCCAGGCGGTACCATTGCCGAAAATCCCTGGTGGGTGGCCGATCACTGCCTGGGTGCCTACGGGCTGGGAGCGGTGGTGATCAAACCTAGACTCCACCGTGAAAACCTCTGGGATTTATCCACAGCAGAGGCAACTTCTTTGGGGCCGTTTATGCAGCAAGTCTCTGAGGCCATTGCCCAAGCCATGCAGGCCGAGCGTGTCTACGTCAGCCTGTGGGTTGATAGCCCCCCTTACCACGTGCATTTTGTATTGCAGCCTCGCTACCCTGACAACACCCAGGAACTGGGGCTCAAGGGGCTGGAGTTGCAGGTCTTTCGCAAGTTAAGCGCCCCTCCTACGGCCCCAGAAATGGCGGCGGCGGCGGAACGTATTCGTACTTACTGGCAGCAGCATTTTGCTTCACCAGTCCATGGCTCATCTCCCCAAACCGCCGCAGAATGAGAGTAGTTGTTCAACGAGTCACGGCTGCCAGCGTCACTTTTGAAGGTCAGGTGGTGGGGCAGATTGGGCAGGGGCTAACCCTGTTAGTTGGTTTTGCAGCTACAGACACAGCTACAGAACTGGCTTGGATGGCGCGCAAATGTTTGGAATTACGACTATTCCCATCGGGCGAAAGCGCTCGCTGGCAATCCTCTATTCAGGAGATTCGGGGAGAAATTTTGGTGGTTAGCCAGTTCACCCTCTATGGCGACTGCCGCAAGGGGAGGCGACCGTCCTTCGACCAGGCGGCTTCCCCGGCCCAGGCCATTGCCCTGTATGACGAGTTTGTTGGCCTCATGCAGGCCGGCGAATTAAGGGTGGCCACGGGTCTGTTTGGGGCCACTATGCAGGTAATGATTGCCAATGATGGCCCGGTGACCCTGTGGCTCCAGCGAGAAGCCGGAGACTAGGGAGTGCAAACCCTACTCGCTGACTTGAACTCGACGAGTTTCCACAACTAGTCCATCTTCCCGAATGATGACTGCCGAAATCCAGCGCTGGTCTGGGGCATCGGGAGCGGTGCCCAGCTTGTAGAGCCCGCCAGCACTGAGCACGTCAAACACCACAGGACGCGGCTCAAAGAAATCCGTGGCGGTTACGCCTTCATCAACGGCAACGCCCATCAATGAACGGCCCTCCAGGGGTTCTAAAACCACCGTGTCAAAGGTAAAGGTCTGGCCAGGCTCCAGGGTGGTAGGCAACTGAACTTGCAGGGTCGGCGGCGTAGTACCTGAAACCAGGCGATTAGTTTCGCTAAGCACCTCTTGAAAGGCAATCTGGCCATTCTCCAGGCGTTGGCGGGAGGTAATCTCGGCGCTCAGGCTGAGGCGACGTTCCGGTCGAACCTGCACACCGGTGACGCGAGTCAGGGTTTCAATGGTATAGCCATCACTTCCCTGGGGATCCCAGGAGAGCAACTCAATCTCATAGGTGAGGGTGCCGTACTGCTGCCAGAGGGTTTCGAGGGTTTGCCGCAGTTGGCTATGGTCAAAGCCTGTGTCGCTGGTAAAGGCTTCGCTGTAGTACCCCATAACAGCCTCCAGGTCGCGATCGTTGGCTGCCGTTTCAATGTTGTCTAGGGTCTGCACTAGCTCTGCCGGGGCCGTTTCCGCCGGAGCCGCTTGAGCCTTACTTCCCCAAGCGTTTAGCCCCAGCCCTAGGGCCAACCCTGACACCAACAGCGGAATATAACGCCCCATAGCCTTCCTCACAACCGCAAAAATCCACCCCTCAAGCTTATAGCAATGGTCTAAGAGTTGGTATAGTTAGAGGCGTTTTCGCTGTTGGGGATAGGCTGTGGCCTACGTATCTACCAAGCTACTTGTAGCGGCTAGCGGCACGGGTGGGCACTTGTTCCCAGCCCTGGCCACCGCTGAAGAATTACGTCAAGCTCAGTACAGCTTAGAG
>CAYUBC010000554.1:0-2917 GCA_964442885.1 uncultured bacterium
GCGGTTTTCGCTGGCGTGAGGTACATGGCGATGCCTGTAGTGCTTGTCCAGCAAGGCTTCTGGTGTACCTTGTCCGATCAGGAACCGCTATAGGTATTTTGTGGATGATTCCAACCAATACCTTTGAACTTCTAGTACGCATTTGTGCATTAAAACTTTCGGGGAATGGTTCTAGGCGAGCAAGAGAGATTGGGTTCTCTAGCATGAGGCCAATGGCCGACATGGCACCCTACGCCAACGAGAGCCCTCGCCTCAGCCGCCGCATTATGACTATCGCTGTCGGGCCATGGCCATTACCGTCTCTACCGCAAAGCTAGGAATAGCCTCTAGAGTAGGCAACAGATCTAAACCAGCATAAGTCATCGGTAGGTCTTGCCCTTGCCACACCCAAACTTGCTGGCGTTGGAGGTCAATCAACCAGGCGAGTTGAGTGCCGTTGCCCAAACAATGCAAAATCTTATTTTGTAGATCTAAAGTGCTTTGATTGGTAGAACGAATTTCGATCAGCCAGTCTGGAGCCCCTGGCAATGGCCCATCGTCTTCGGGTAGGCGATCGCTGGCCACGACGACAATATCCGGTACCGGCGAAAAGGGCGGCACAATGCAGCGCAGTTCTTGAATGGCCTCATACTTAGTGGTTTGGCCGTTAATGGCATTCACCAAATTGCGCTGTAGGCGAGAGTGAAACAAGGTGGGTATAGGTTTCTGCTGGGCGCGCCCATTGACAAACTCCCAGGCGGGGGAGCCTTCGATGTTGGACTGGCGAAGGAAAGCCTCTAGCGGGGTGAGGGTGGTGGGCGATCGCATAGGCTGACTCAGAGGTGTGGCGCAGGTTGCTTCTATTGTAGAGGGCAGCCGCCATGAGGTTTTCTCGCTAACCTCGATATACCGGCAAGCGCACTAAAAACCGACTCCCCTGCTCCAGCTGGCTTTCTACCGCGATGCTGCCGCCGCACAGCATTAGCAGTTGGTGCACAATCGACAGCCCTAAACCTGCGCCTTCGGTGGCGTCAGGGGGCAAATTGCGCCCTCGGTAAAAGTAGTCGAAGATTCTGGGTAAATCTGTTGGGGCAATGCCCAGGCCCGTGTCGCGCACCTCGATTTCAGCAAGGTTGCCAGCCTGTCGAGCCGTAACCCGGACTTTGCCGCCGCTGTTGGTGTACTTAATGCCGTTGTTGAGGAGGTGAATCATAATCTGTCGCAGCCAGGCTTCGGGACAACTTACCATCGGCAGGTTGCTGGGAATGGTGTAGGCCAGCATGATTCCCTTTTCTGCGGCCAGGGGTTGGTAGGTGCTGACCACTGGCGGCACCGTGTCAGCCAGGTAAACCGGCACTAGCTGATTTTGGTCAACGCTGGTTTCCATTTGCAGCAGATTAAGCACGCCGCTAATCAGGGCGCTTTGGCGATCGCACTCGTGGCTAATCATATCCATGTAGCGCTGTCGCTGGGGCAGTTTAAGGTGAGGGGAATCCAGCAGGGTTAGCGCCGTTTTGATAGTTGTCAGCGGCGTGCGTAGCTCCTGACCAACGGTGCTGAGAAATTCATCCTTAAGCCGCAGGGTGTTGATGAGCACTTCGTTTTGGGAGGATAGATTCGATACCCCCATGGCCTGCTGCCGATAGGTAGCGGCTGACTGGCGCAGGTGCTCCTGAGTGCGCAACTGCCAGGCGAGCCAGCGATCGACCATCGAGAGGAAAGCGGTGGTGCTGGTATCCACAGGGGGAAAGTGGCTCTCCCACTGGTTTACCAGGTCTGTTAAAGCCGGTGTTTTCTCCGCTGCTGCAATCTGGATGGCCTGCCGCTGAACGGCCTCCAGAACCGTGGTCAGAAGTGTGGGATGGATGGAGCAGCAAACCGATAGGTAGGTGGAACGGCTGGCTGAGACAATGCCATCACCACCATCGGGAGGATGCAGGCCAGGGGGGGTTTGGGGCTCTTTGTGGCTATTGGCGTCTTCATCCAGTGCGGCTACCGGTGTAGCGGATAGAGGCCGAAGCCGATGGGCCACCACGAGACTCGCAAAGGTTTCAGCGTGGATAATGACAAAGTACTCTCCCCGCCAGGTGTAGCTATCCCTCAGGGGTAAGATGACCTCGCCAGGTGCAGGCGTTGGGTCGGCCGCACCAGGCCCCTGCCGCACCAGGTTAAACACCCGGTGAGCATTGTCCAGGGTTTGAGCGTAGGCTTGCAGGTCAGCCTGCCAGGTGTCACCCATCGGTAGCTTGACGAATAAGTTAGCCTGGATTTGGTTAGTTTCCAGAAATTCTGCCAGCGAGTGCAGAATGGCCTTAAATCCCTTGGCTTTAACCTGAATGTATTCCGGCATGGCGGCATGGCCTGGCAGCAAAGACTGCAGCGACGCCGGCGGTTCATAGAAAGGTAACATGGTGCTCCAACAACCAAGGGACGATAGCGCCATTGGTTCAAAAAAGAGGCCAGCAGACTCTAGGGGTCAATACCTATCAGGGTATGGCAACATCCTGGGGTAGCCGCCTGAATGTTGCGTGTGTTCACATAATGGGGCTTTGAAAGTACACCAGTGTAGCTACCGATACTTTTCTTGCAGATAGTGGCGGGCTTGCTCGCGATCGTCAAAGTGGATTTTTTCAGTGCCTAAAATTTGATAGTCTTCGTGGCCCTTGCCAGCGATGAGAATTCCGTCCCCCGGTTGGGCCATGGCAATGGCGGTTTGAATAGCCCTGGCGCGATCAACCATCACCGACTCTGGCCCTAACGCCACAGGGATACCGGCCACAATATCCTGCAAAATTTGGTCTGGGTCTTCGGTGCGGGGGTTGTCGGAGGTGACCACCACCACATCAGCTAACTCGTAGGCAATCCGCCCCATTTGGGGACGTTTGGTGCGATCGCGATCGCCCCCGCAGCCAAACACACAGATCAGCCGCCCCGGCAC
>CAYUBC010000555.1:0-2902 GCA_964442885.1 uncultured bacterium
ACCAGGCTCAGTTTGCCAACAAAATTGTGTTGATTGGGCCAACGGCAGCTTCCTTCCAGGATCTGAAGCGCACGCCGCTGGATGATGCCATGACTGGGGTTGAAATCCACGCCCAGGCCGTGGCTGCTCTGCTGGAAGGACGCACGGTGAATCAGGCCATTGCCAACCCGCTGTGGCGGGGGCTGCTGACGGCCTTGGCCCTGAGTGGCATCGGGCTGGGGTTGGGCTACCGCTTTACCCAGCCAGTGCCACGCCTGGGGGGCTTTTTCCTAGCGATCGCCACATGGGGAGCCGTAGCCTATCTGCTGATGGTGCATCGGGGGCGGCTGGTTCCAGTGGCGATTCCGGTGGCCTGTTTGGGCATGGGTGGGGTGGCTTATATTACTACGGGGTCAATTAGCAATCGCCTGGAAGAGCAGCGTCTGCGCCGCACCCTGGAGCGCTACGTCGCCCCCTCAGTGGCTCAGGAAATTTTGAACCAGCCAGAAAACTTTACCAGCCTGACGGTTGGCCAGCGCGTTCAGGCGGCGGTGCTGTTCTCGGATATTCGCGGTTTCAGCCGCCTGTCTTACCAGCTTGGGGCAGAGGAAACCGTGAGCCTGCTCAACACCTACCTGGATGTGATGGTGACGGCCATTCTCCAGCAGCGGGGCACCGTGGATAAGTTCATTGGCGACGCGGTGATGGCTGAGTTTGGCGCGCCCACTTCCCAGGGAGCCAGACAAGACGCCCTCAATGCCATTCGGGCGGCCCTGGCCATGCGCCAAGTTCTGGCGGAACTGCGCCAGAGCCTGCAAGCCCAGGGACTCCCCCCACTCTATAACGGCATTGGCATTAGCTATGGCGAGCTGGTGGTGGGCAATGTCGGCTCTGTTCAGCGGCTGGAATATACTGCCATTGGCGACACTGTCAACGTGGCCAGCCGCATTGAGGGGCTAACCAAACTGATTGGTACCGATATCCTCATCACCCAGCCGCTCTACGACCTAATTAAAGATTCCATCGCCGTCGTTGACCACGGCCAGCATATTCTAGCGGGCCGAGAACAGGAAGCCGTTCAGGTCTATGGCCTAATCAACCTGAAAGGAGAGGATGATGCTTTATACCACCGGGTGCAGCGTGATCTTAAAGTTTACCTGAATAGTGCCTCAAAACAACTTCCCTAGGGACATTAGGTGACTGTGGTCATGTTTTTTTAGCTACCTTTAAAATCCTGTGGCACAATAGCGGGCGGAGCACAGCTAACCAACCGGTGGCACCACGCCACCACGATGTTCACCCTAGGAAAGCAAGGCTGTTCCCCATGGCTTCTACCGCATTATCAATTCTTCCCATTGCCCAAGGCATTCTTAATCTTGGCGACTCTAGCTTGAGTTTCACGCCGGATACCGCTTTTTTAAGCAGCACCAGTGCTTTAGGTATCTTAGGTGCCTTTAGCCCCAGCTTGGCTGACTTGGTGGCTGACTTTGCCGCTTCCATTGACCAAATTTCCGGCGATATTGTCGTGACGAGTGGTGTCTTTGATGCCAACATTCTGCTAGCCGATGGTAGTAGCGTAATTGGCACCTTTGATGCTCCTGCTACGCTGACTGAGCTGGCCGAGCTAGCCGCGATTACCGATGCCAACTTTGCGTTGCAAGCAGGTATCCTAGATGCCGTAATTACCGCAGGCGAAGAATCTCTGACTGTAGAGAGCCTCGATGTTGCCAGCCTGGCCAGCACCTTTGTGCTGGATACCATCAACGCCATCAATGCGACGGTGCCCTTCACCAATGGCGCCTTTAGCCTGGAAACCAACACCCCCCTTGGCCCCATTAGCGGCACCGTAGATGTAGCTGGCGGCGACTTGAATATCGACCTGTCTACCCCCGCTGGTCTGCTCACCGCAGACATCGATTTTGGCGACGATGCCGTATTTCCCTTCTCAGCCCCGGTGCCTGTTGTCGGCAGCATTAATGGGGTTGTGGACTTTAACGCGGGTAACATCGTGGCCTCCCTTGGCCCGGCAGGCAATATCACCATCCCCCTTTCCAGCATTAGCGGCACCCTGGCCCTGGCCGATGGCATTGCCAGCCTCAGCGCTGAGGTGCCCGTGGCCTCCGGGATACCCCTGGTGGGCAATGTCACGGTGCCGGTTTCAACCGACATTGAGCTTGGCCCCCTGGCCAGCGAATATGCAGCCCAGTTTGTTCAAGATCTGGTGGTGAATGGCACCATTACCGATGGCCTGCTAGAAGCCACAGTAGACAGCCCCCTCGGCCTGTTCGACACAACCTTCGATATTGTTGACTTCACCAACCAAGGAGCTACCTTCTTTGCCGGTGTAGATGGCCTGATCAACATTGGCGAAGGCCTACTAACCGCCGACCTGACCACACCCATTGGCGATGTCAACAGCACCTTTAACTTGCTGGATATCGCCGGGTTGCTAGACGTGCCCTTGGGTGAACTGGTTTAACCTTAGTTCGGGATAACACTGTCCCCTGCCTGGGCTACCGTGTATGCACAGTAGCCCAGGAGGGGATTGAAAATTCAAACCCACCCCTGCCCCTCCCAGGAGGGGAATTCAAAATCCCTAAGCCCCCTGCGGCGTTTCCTGCCAGAGCTGGGTGGTTTGCCTGAGGCTGCGATAGTCGCCATTGCCGATGATGAGATGGTCGAGCACGGGGATGGCCAGAATCTGCGCTCCCTGGAGCAACTGGCGAGTGAGGGATAGATCCTCTGGGCTGGGGTCGAGATTGCCGCTGGGGTGATTGTGGGCCACAAGGCAGCGCACGGCCCCGTGGCGGATCACTTCCTTGAAAATTTCGCGGGGGTGGGCCAGGGTTTCGGTGGCGGTGCCGATGGTGATTACTTTGGTGCCCAATAGTCGGTGGCGCACGTCCAGCAGCACCACAGCAAA
>CAYUBC010000556.1:0-2895 GCA_964442885.1 uncultured bacterium
GCATGGTGAGGGGATTGGTGGAAGTTGATCCAGCCGTCCGAGCTAGCATAACCCATAACGTTAAAATTCCCAGCGAGTCTTAAGCCATGCAATCGACCCGTTTCGAGCAACTGACTCCGGCCACTGCTCCAGGATGGTTTGAGCAGTGGCCAGACCTGATCAAACAGTAGGTTACGACGGTGTTGTGGCACCGACTACCGCAATCACCTGATCCTGATTGCTAGCGATATAGCTATTGGGCGGATAGCGATCCAGGTGGCGAAACAGGGCGACGGGTTTTTGTACCCGGCAGGAGTAGAACTCCACCAGGACTTCGGCGTCTTGGCGCAGCACTACTTTGGGGGAAAAGTCTTCTGGCAGTTTGGTGCGCCACTGCCAGGGAATTTGGGGCGGCGGGGCAGCAATGAAGCGGTGGTGGGCCCAGCGGCTGTAGCGACCAAAGCGGCCAAATTCCTTCAGTTCGCGAAGGAAGATAGAGGCGGCCAGAAAAGAGGCCAGGGAGCCATCCCCTTCCAGACCGGCCATCAGGTTAGGCAGGGTGCCGGTGGGAGTGGGGGTTTGGTCAGGGCTGGCTACGGTTTCAATGGCGGCTTCCAGGCATTCGGTGGTGCTCAGCAAACCGGGTAGAGCCACGGTGCTGCCCAGGCCGCCGCTGCTGTCTTGCTTGAGGTAAGTAACCAGGCGAGTGCCCGGGCACAGCCACAGGCTGGGCAGCTTGGTCAACGCTGCCGCCGGATCAATGGTGCTGAGGAACCACCGCCCATCGGTATTGGGGGCCACTAGGTGGTCGTCTGGGTCGTCCCCAATCCGAAACAGGTCGCCCAGGGCATCCAGAGAATCGGGAATTTTGCCGTCGTCATCGCCAGGCTCGGTATTCCCCGCTTGGTAGTTGGCATTGGGCAGCGCCAGCGCATCACGAATCAGCTGGCTCAGCTTCTGAACGGTGGGGAGGGGGTATCTCTGGAACGACATGAATTTCGTATCCGGCAGTGGGTGGTTGACAGGCACCATCGCTACTCTGGCTAAGGGGGTTGAGTTGCCAAAGCGCAGCGTGCGTCCCTAGTGTTCCGCAATGGAGCACTGACCTAACAAAACGGGGGATCAGGACTGGGTGAGCTCGCGCTAATGCCGTGTCTTACCATTCCCGGCGGGAATGGCCGCCCATCACAGCGCCGGTTTGAAAGCTACCCACTGCTGGGTCTGGTGAGAGTAATGGGCCAGATCCATAAGTTGTTGCGATAGAACGCCTTCCTCAATGGAGGGAGCGGTGGCCTGTCCTTGCTCGATGTCTTTCACCCAGTGATCGACAACTCGCACAAAGGGCGCGATGCGGCCATCGGGGTAGATGGTGGGAAACTGAAGCCGTTCGGGAATGGGGAGTTCTTCCAGGGCAGCACCGCCCTGGCTACCCCAGAGCCGAAAGCCGTGGACGTAGTCTTTGAGGTTGTCGCTGCCCAGCACCAGGGTGCCCTGGTCGCCGTAGACTTCGACCCAGTGGCCCCGACCGGCGTAGGTCACAGAGCTAATCGCCAGTTGGCAGGGGGCACCGTTGGCCAACTCCAGCATCAGGCTACAGGTGTCGTCGGCATCTACGGGCTTGAGTTCGCCCGTAGCCGGGTCGGGCCGCTGGGCAATGGCAGTGCTAAGCCGGGCCGAGAGGCGTTGAACCGGGCCAAACAGCCAGGTGATGTAGTCAAAACTGTGGGAAGCAAAGGCACCCAGGGCACCACCGCCTTTGTCTTTGCGCGAGTACCAGTTCCAGTGGCGGCTGGGGTCGGCCCGACCAGGCACCAGCCAGTCAATTTTGACGAAGCGCAGATTGCCCACGTAGCCCTCAGCCAGCAGTTCAGCCAGCCGCTGCCACTGGGGTACAAAGCGAAACTCAAAGTCCATGGTCAAAACCAGGTTGAGATTGCGGGCCAACACCGCCAGCTCTACCGCCTCCGCTGCGTGCAGAGTGGTCGGTTTTTCCAACAGCAGGTGCTTGTTGGCTTGCAGCACAATTTTGGCCTGGGGATGGTGTAGGAAGGGGGGCGTGGCCATGGTCACAGCCTGCACCTCTGGCAGGGCCACGATGGCTTCCACGGTATCGCAGGCATGGGGAATGTGGTGGGCGGCGGCGATCGCCCTGGCCTGGCCAATATCTCGGTGGTAAACAGCGACAACCGCCGTGCGGTGATGGGCCTGCAAGCCAGGGATATGTACCTTCTGGCCAAAGCCTGTGCCCACTACTGCTACTCCAAGGGAAGCCTCTGCCATAGCCATCTCTCACGTACCTTCCTTAGACCCTACCCCTTGCCTGGCCTCCTGTCTACCGCGGTTTAAGGCTAACCAGGCGTCCAGGCTGCCAACCAGTCCGACACGACACCCCGAAGCCGCTTCCTGAGACCGATGCCAAAAGCCGCTTCCCCTACGTCCCCGGCCCAAACACCAAAACCAGCCTCACCTGCCAGGTTGCTCCATCCCGCAGAATGTGGATTTTGCGGATAAATTCGCGGAAAAAAAAGCGCCGCTCGGCCTCGGACAGATCTAGCCAGAACTGAGGGATAGATACCGACTGGGCCAGTTCTGGCAGGTTAACCGGGGGAAGCTGGGCGATTTGCTGCGCTAGCTCAGCGATTTCTCCTTGGAGTTTGTAGCGGCGCAAATCAGCGGTTTCTCGATCAAGAATGCCGCCATCTACCCAATTGGGCAATTGGGCCAGGGCCGCCTCCTTTTGGTGAATTTGGGCATGTAGGCTGGCGCTGGGGGAGGTTACAGAACCAGCCTTTGCACCCGGAGCACGGGACTGCCACTGGGCCACCGCCTGGGGTAGCTCCTGGCAAATGTGCAGAATGATTTGGTGCAGGGCGTCATCGTAAGCAATGGCGGGACAGCGGGGCGAGCGCGGACAGG